>JAGQQS010001237.1 GCA_020426105.1 Planctomycetaceae bacterium | reverse complement strand
TGGCGGACCGACGTAGGTTATAGCTGACCGCGTGATCTTCATTTTTGCGACAAATCAAAGTCCATGCTGCCGCCGTGATCGCACTGCCTGAGCCCTGTGTCCGTGAAATCGACTGCAGCGTGCTGTCGGCGAAATAGTTCAGATCGACCGTGCGCGTTGTGCTGGCTTTTGCTGACCACGTTGCGGCCAGCGGATCATTCGCGGATTGCTAGGTCACCAGATCCACCCGATTCAGTTTGTCCCAGACATATGTGTTGCGGAAGTCGAATTGACTGCCAGTTTCACCCGTGCCACCGGATGCATACTGCACAAACCGCGATTGAGTACTCGTGCGACGATCCACTTTGTCCGCACAAAAATACTTCAGTTCAAACGCATCCGTTTTGGTATTCGGCAGCAGCCAGTCCGTGGTGGCCGTGACGCGGGTCAGGTACACACAATGCTCATCCATCTTGCAACGGATGGATGGCACCATTCTTATTCTTCTACTTCGACTACAACACGGAAACCAAGTCGATCGTAAACATGCGACGCGTCAGGCGGTGGAGCTATCGCATCGACAATCTCATTTCTTGTCCAACCCATTGGTACATAGCAACTGGGAAGAACACCAAGATATTGTGAACGATGAAAAAGACCTTGGTAGTCATGCGCCAGTCCGCCGCGAACCACTTTTTCTCGCTGCTTCGAAGGCTCAGTTGGACCTTTCGGATTATCTGCAGGGGAAATTTCATAGTATTCGGGCGAATACCAATCAGAACAACATTCATCCATATAGCCGATCAGGTCACAGACACCCTCCGGTGTTGCTCCCATCGGGAAACTCGCTACTGCAATCTTCCCCGGTCTGCGACTAGACCATGTACGCCAAAGCCACGCCCGGTCTGCCATTCCATTCGTCTCGTCACCCCACGGGAATTTCCGGCCTTCTGAGCCCCTGCAGGCAAATTCCCATTCAGCTTCCGTTGGCAAGCGACAAACCCTGCCCGAGGTTAAAGTAAGCCAGCGGCAAAAGCGATCAGCGAGAAGCCATGACTCACACGAACAGGCATCACATTCAAGTTCCTCGCTGCAAACCCATTCACCGTCGTAGAACGAAATGCTTCTTCGCTCGACAGGAAGTTGAGAGGAGATGAACTCCCAAGGCTTCAACTTATCTCCATTCAAAAACCGAACAAACTCGCGGTTGGTGACTGGAGTGCGACCTATATAGAAAGATTTCAGCGATACTTTGTGTTCTGGTTTTTCATCTGGTTCCCAAGAACTCTGGCTACCCATTAACACTTCGCCAC
>JAGQQS010000097.1 GCA_020426105.1 Planctomycetaceae bacterium | reverse complement strand
GTTCCGGCTGGCACTGACCGGAATCCCGTTTGGCACGGGCAACATCAATACGAAGCATGGAGAATAATGATGAAGAGAATGTTCGTGCCCCTCGCGATTGGTTTCACGGCGGGCTCCCTGCTGTTCAGTGACAGTGCGCTGGCTGTGCCGCAGGAAGATCCTGCGGCGACGATCTCGCAGGGCCAAGTGCCATCCGGAGACTCGTCTCCTGCAGTTGAATCAAAGGGAGCGGTGAAACGATCGCAGAATGAGAAGAACGGTGAAGGCCATCTTCCCACGACACCCACGGCCCACGCTGGCGGGCAGGAAAGTGATCTCGCAGCTGACGAAGCGGCAATTCGAAAGAATGCCGCCGCGTTCGTGAAAGCATGGCAGGCCGGTGACGCGAAGGCCCTGGCCGCTCTGTTTGCAACTGATGCGGAATGTGTGCATGAATCCGTGGTCAGTTGCAGCGGCCGGGACGCCATTGAAGAATCATTGACTGAATTCTTTCAGCAAAATCCCGGCTGTCATTTGATTAAGGAAATCGATTCCATACGCATCGTGAGTCCCGGAGTGGCCATTGAGGACGGTAGGACGATGTCTGTCTGTGCCGATGAATCGTCGTGTATGGAATGTCATTACACCACCGTCTATGTCAAGACAAACGGCGAATGGCTGGTCGCCAGCGTGCACGACCGAGACGCACACGACATGAAAGAACACAGTCTGCAACTGGAGCAACTTGCATGGCTGCAGGGAGATTGGGTCGATGAAAGTGATGATGCCGTTGTAGAGTTCTCATGTGAACCCACCGACGACGGAAACTTTCTGCTGCGATCGTTTTCCATCCATGTCGCCGGTCAGGAAACAATGACGGGGACTCAGCGAATCGGCTGGGATCCCCTGACCCGCCGGCTGCGAGCGTGGGTGTTTGATTCGTCCGGATCATTTGGCGAGGGCCTCTGGTACCACCGCTCGGATGTGAACTTTGTAGCGGATGATGATGTGGAAATTCACGATCCTCCCGTGAAATCCGGTGATACAAAGGAATGCTGGATCCTGAAGCTTTCCGGAGTGATGGCCGATGGGCAGGCAGCTTCCAGCACGAGTATTTACACCCTGGTCAACGACTACACCATGACATGGCAGTCTGTAAACCACGAAGTGGGCGGGGTGCATCAACCGGACAGTGATGTCATCACGATCGTTCGCAAAGCGGTGGAACCTGAGACGGCCGCGTCTAACAGCCCAGATAGCAGATAAGTAATTCGGAAATTTACGCGAGTCAGTTCGGATCGTCGAATTGGTTTCGCTCCTTGATGGAGACAATGACGATGAAACGACTATCTATGAAACTGGCTTTCGTTGTGGGACTCGCCCTGACCATGGGAACAGTAGTGGAACTGCAGCACAATACTGCCTGCGCTCAACGCGGCGGCGGGCGAGGTGGCGGAGGAGGCAGCGGCCATGTTGGTGGCGGGGGCGGCGGTGCTCGTGGTGGCGGTCATGTGGGCGGGGGCGGACCACGCAGCGGCGGTGCGGCAATACGTCCTGGAAGCAGTGGTTTCCGGGGAAGCGCGATTCACGCGCCAGCGACAAGAGGACCGCGTAACGCGAGCGGCAGTGGTACAGCTCGCAACAATGGCGGCGGTGCGGCAGGTGTGGTGCGCCACAACGGCGGCGGTGCAGCGATCCGCAACAACAACGCCGATCGAGCGACACGCGACAGCGGCGGAAGAGTGCGAATCGGAGGAGCGGCAACACCCGGTCGCATCAACGCAAACCCTCGAATACCTTCGCTGTCTCATCCGAATCCTGGAAGTATTCGCCCACAGATCACCCGCAATCCGATCTTCAACAATCGTGGCAACGGCCCGCGGAATGTTGATCCTCCACGCAGCAGAGTGACCGGCAATAACAGAATCAATCCGGGCAACGCCGGTGTGAACGGCCGAAACAATGCAAGGATTGGCGGTGCAACCAATGCGATTCGTCGGGCCGGGATCGCCAGCCGCAGCTACAACGGTAACTCGTTTAATTGGCGAAACAGACAATTCAACCTTGGCCATCAATTCTATCGACCGTCTTACTTTCGGCATTCGAACTACTATCACGGCCACTGGAATGGAAACCGAAACCGGGGATTCGGCTCCGCACTCGCCTATGGCCCTGGATCCAGCCTCGGCTACGGCTGGGGGGCAGGAAATGGCGGTTATGGTTATGGGCGTTACGGTTATGGGAGCGGCTTCGGGTATGGCGGGCGAAATATGCGGTACGGTCGAATTGGATATCGACCATTAGGCTGGGGACTCGGTGGTTGGGGCCTCGGATCAATCGCCTACAACAGTGGCTATCTCGGCTACACGAATCCCTACTATGCCACGGGTGGCTGGAGCGGCTACAACTATTCACAGCCCATTCAAGTGTCGTATGTAACGCCGGTGACGGTGGTTGAAGATTCGACCGCGTCACAGGACCAATCCAATTCGTCCGATACCGTCCTCGACTCGGCCGTGGCTGCGTTTCAGCGACAGGACTACGACGCGGCTTTGGACATCACCAATCAAGGGATCACGCAGACTCCGGACGATGCCGTGCTGCACGAATTCCGAGCCCTCGTGCTCTTCGCAAAGCAGGATTATCAGCAGGCGGCATCGACAATTCATTCCGTGCTGGCTGTCGGTCCCGGCTGGGACTGGACGACGATGAGCGGAATTTATGGCGATGTAAATGTCTATACCACGCAGTTGCGAGCCCTGGAAGCCTTCACGAAGTCTCATCCTGAGGACGCCGCTTCGCTGTTTCTGCTGGCCTATCACTATCTGTCGTGCGGCCATACGGAAGCGGCAATGCAACGTCTGCAGCAGGTGGTGACGCTGATGCCGCAGGACAAAGTCGCGGCAGACATTCTGCGAATGCTGCAACCCCCGACGGCCGCAGACGTCCAGGAGTCTGAAAATCCTCTGGCAGTGTCAACTGATACGGATACATCTCAGGCTCAGGTGGTCGATCCGAAAATGCTGGCCGGCAACTGGAAGGCCACACGCCCGGACGGCTCGGATTTCACGCTGAACATGACAGAAGACTCGAAATTTACCTGGACCTACACGCTGCAAGGGGAAGCAACTCAGAAATTTGCGGGAACGTATTCGATCGAAGGAAACATTCTGGCTCTGGAGCGGGATGAGGGAGGCTCACTCATTGCCGAGGTCACTCCGGATGGCTCGGGGAAATTCAATTTCCGAATGCTTGGTGCCCCGGAGGAAGACAAAGGACTCGACTTTTCACAGTAAATCCGAAGACGGGAAGGGGGGCCGCTTCGAACCTGGTCAGGGAATTGCATGGATTTCATGATGCTCTTGGCTTCACCGCTCGAGCGTACTGCACCGGCAGAATTTCGGACGAATCTTCCACGCCCAGCTCAACTGCCGCATGGTAGGGCCAATAGGGATCGCGGAGCATTTCCCGCGCCAGCAAAACGAGATCCGTATGCTGATCTCTGATGGCTTCGTCCGCCTGCTGTGGAGCGGTAATCAACCAGCCCGCTGCGGTCGGAATTCCGGTTTCCTTGCGAATCCGGCTCGTGATCGGGATCATGAATCCCGGTCCCCAGGGAATCATTGAGATGTCCGGGGTCACAAACCCCTGGCTGACATCCAACAGGTCCAGCCCCGCACGTTTCAACTGACGGACAAGTTCGATCGACTCTTCAACGGTGACGCCACCTTCAAGCCAATCTGTGACGGAGAGTCGGGCGGTCAATGGAAATCGTTCAGGCCATACGTTTCGAACGGCGGAGAAAGTCTCCAGCATAAACCGAATCCGATTTTCAAAGCTGCCACCGTAGCTGTCAGTCCTGACATTGGCCAGCGGTGAATAAAACTCATGAGCGAGATAGCCATGAGCAAAGTGCAGTTCCAGCCATTCAAATCCCGCTGCCAGCGCGCGCTGCGCGGCAGCAACAAAAGCATCCCGAACCCGCACAATATCCTGGACGGTCATTTGATTGGGAGTTTTAGAAAGCGTGCCGCCAAATGGAATAGCTGATGGTGCAATCGTGTCCCAGCCACCCTCTCCGGAGTCGATATGATTATCACCCTCCCACGGTTTATTGGCACTGGCCTTGCGACCGGCATGAGCGAGCTGGATCGCGGGAACCGCCCCGAACTGTTTGACAAATCTGTTGATGCGAGCAAACGGTTCGACATGATCATCCAGGTAAATGCCACTGTCGGCAGGGCTGATGCGGCCTTCCGGTGAGACGGCGGACGCTTCAACAATCACAAGCCCGGCGCCGCCGACCGCTCGGGATCCAAGATGCACAAAATGCCAGTCGTTGGGGAAACCATCATCCGAAGAATACTGACACATCGGTGAGACACCGATACGATTCTTCAGCACAACGTCTTTCAACCGAAATTCGTGAAACAAACTGGCCATGGTTAACTCGCTTTTGACATTACTGCAAAACTGTTTTTAAGGCCACAGCCAGCGCCTCAATCTCTTCTCGTGTTCGTTTCTCTGTCAGCGCCACCAGAAAACAATTCTGCCAGCCGTCGACATTCTGCATTTTAAATCGAGCGAGATCCGGGCCGACGTTGAATCCTTTCGCGGCCAGAGCGGCCAGCACTTCGGTGCTCGGCTTCGGCGTCTGTATCAGGAATTCCCGGAAAAATGGCTGCTGAAATTTGAGACAAACTCCAGGTGTTTTCGTCAATAGCTCCGCTGCATAGCGGGCCTTCTGATGGCTGAGCGTGGCCATCTGACTGAGTCCTCGCGGACCGACGGTCGCCAGGAAGACGGTGGTGCGTAAAGCCAGAAGTCCCTGATTTGTACAGATATTACTGGTGGCTTTATCACGGCGTATATGCTGTTCGCGCGCCTGCAGATTCAGAGCAAAACACTCTTTGCCCTTGCGGTCCGTTGTCTTTCCGATCAAACGACCTGGCATCTTGCGGACGTATTCATTGCGGCAGGTGAAAATCCCGAGCAACGGACCGCCATACTGCAGTGGCGTCCCCAGGGGCTGACCTTCAGCCACGGCAATATCCACATCATAGTCGGCTGGCTTCTTCAGCAGCCCCGGGCTGATGGCGTCAAACGCAAGGATTGACAGTGCTCCGGCGTTGTGCGCGATTTTTGTAAGAGCGGCAACGTCTTCGAGGCAGCCGAAGAAATTCGGCTGCGGGATCACAATCGCTGTTGTTTCAGAGTCGACGAGGCCACGACAGACTTCAGGATCGATCACGCCATTCAACTGGGGCAATTCGACCAACTGCGTATCCAGACGAGCAAAATACGTTTGCAGTACTCGTTTGTATTCCGGATGCAGGCTGCCCGCAATCGCGACTTTTTGGTGTCGACCATTGATTCGCATCGCCATAAACACGGCTTCGCTGACAGCCGTACCGCCTTCGTAAAGGCTGGCGTTCGAAACATCCATGCCTGTCAGCTGTGAAATCAGTGTCTGATACTCATAGAATGCCTGCAGCGTCCCCTGACTGGCTTCGGCCTGGTAAGGCGTGTAAGCGGTGTAGAATTCGCCGCGGGAGGTAATCTCGTCAACGACTGCAGGAATAAAGTGGTCGTAAATTCCGCCACCCAGAAAACATATTTTCGGAGAAATGTTGCTGTTTCCGAGGCGCCGTTCCATCTCCTGCTGTAGTTCCAGTTCCGAGACAGCGGGCGGCAGATTCAGTTCCCGATTGAGCTGCAGCCCTGGCGGGATCTGGGTGAACAGATCGTCAATCTGCTGAATCCCGATCGCGTCGAGCATATGTCGTCGCTGATCGGGAGTGTCAAAGAGATACGGCATTTTCGAGTGATCAATACGTAATGAAGAATGCCCATCCGGCATACTGAGTGACGAGGTGATCACTGCTTCCAGCGGGTCATCCGAATCGAGAATGGAGGCTCGCGACTAATGCGTTGCAGTTTCGCAATGCCTCTGATATTCAGCATAGTTCAACAGGTTACTGAGCTGAGATGGATCGGCCATGCGGATTTTCAAAATCCACGCTTGATCGTAAGGACTTTCGTTGAGCAGCGCCAGGTTGTCGGGGAGCTGCTCGTTAATCGCCGTAACTTCCCCCTGAACGGGTGCATAGATTTCGCTGACAGCCTTGACACTTTCGATCTCACCCATGGACTCGCCGGGAGAGAATTTCTTCCCAATCGCGGGTAATGACAGATACACGATGTCAGTCAGCAGCTTGACGGCAAACTCCGAAATACCGATCGTCGCCATGTCTCCCTCGATGGCAACCCATTCATGAGTCTTCGCAAAATGCAGTTCGCTGGGTTTCATGTGTTGCGGCCTTCAAACTGAACTACGAATCCTGATCGCGAAGCGACTACGAATACTGGTCGCGAAGCGACTACGAACCATGCGTCGGAGGAGCAGAATCTTTGTGCTCACAGAAGTTATTGCCGACCTCGCGTTCCAGATCTGCAATCTTCTGCAGACGGCGTGCGTGTCGACCTTCTTCGAACGGAGTTTTCAGCCAGATTCTGATCACCTGATCGGCCAGTTGATCGCTCAACTGATCGGCGGACAGACAAATGATGTTTGCATCATTATGCATCCGACTGTATTCCGCAGTGACACTGTCATGGCACGGCGCAGCCCGCACACCGGCAAATTTATTGGCGGCAATGCACATGCCGATTCCCGTACCGCAGATCAGGATGCCACGATTAATCCGCCCGTTTGAAACTTCACGAGCGACCTGTGCCGCGAAATCAGGATAATCAACACTCTGCGCTTCGAACGGACCGAAATCCTGCACGTCGCACTCAAGGCTTTGAAGAAGCTGAGTGAGGCGAGATTTCAACTCTACGCCGCGATGGTCACTAGCGATGCCAATTTTCATGATTGTTTATGCATCTTTCCTGAACAATTCGTCAATCCAGAGTTGAAGGTTTTCGCTGATTTGTTGAGCACACAACCGGTAATCATCCAAAGTTCCACCGATGGGGTCCGCAATGTCTGCGCCTGATCGATTCAGCAAATGAATTCTTTCCGATAAGTCCGGGCGTGCCTCCAGCAACACAATTCGATGTCGTTCCGTCATCGTCAATATCAGGGTGGATTCATCAAGCATCGACGCCGTTACCTGCTGGCTTAGATGCTGCGAAAGATCCAGACCTGTTTCCTGCATGACTTGTACCGCTTCCCGGGCTGCGGGGTCACTTTCGCCAGCCGCGATTCCCGCAGAGAAGACATCAATTCCCCGCTCTCGCAATTCCCAATCCCGGCAATCCAGTTTTCGCGTCACAAGCTGCCGAAAGAGAACCTCTGCCATCGGGCTGCGGCACGTATTTCCAGTGCAAATGAACAAAACACGCAGGACAGCGTCTGTCGCTTGACCGCTGCTGGTCACTTTGTCTGTCCTTATGTTCAGAAGAATTGAAATGGGAAGCAGTTGAGGCGGCAGAATGAGGTTCTGCCACGGGAGCACCCGACACGGCGATCTTGCAATCTCTTATCCGGATGATGGCGGAAAAACACGAAAACCTCAAGGAGACCGGTCGAATAACTCGCGAAAATGAAGTTAACGGGGCAGCGCGTCGGCATTTTCAATCACTGTGTTGCTCGCTAACATTCCACGAACGTGTCACGAATACCAAGTCAAAGAAAGCGGACGGACGTGAAAGAAAGAGTTCGAAGCCTGCATGTGAAAGCGCGTCAGCAATTGCGACGGCTGGGCGAATTTCGTGGCATCCGGCGTCAACCGTTTGGTACATACCAGAAATCCGTGCGACGATTGTACGATGGGCGACGGGGGTCCGTGCTCAAGTTCAGCAGTATCCTGTCACTGCATGAGCCTTTGATGGGAAAGCTGTTCCATTCCGGCCGGTTTGACGCCCGCCGATTTGACCGTATTCTGGATGTTGGTTCCGGGGCCGGTCAGATCATCCGCCATCTGCTGGCAACCAGCCGGCCGGATACCGAAGTCGTCGGTTTTGACCTGTCGTGGGAAATGCTGAAGCGTGCTCGCGAGCGGCTTCAGTCTGAACGTCCGGTGTTTGTCGCAGCCGACATGCGGGCGCTGCCGTTTCGTGACAATTCATTTGACTGCGTCACTTGCGGTTATGTGCTGGAGTATCTCCCGGATCCGCGA
This sequence comes from Planctomycetaceae bacterium, assembly GCA_020426105.1. Taxonomy (GTDB): domain Bacteria; phylum Planctomycetota; class Planctomycetia; order Planctomycetales; family Planctomycetaceae; genus SXXK01. Next base: position 8,537 of record JAGQQS010000097.1, on the reverse strand, counting down.
GACGGACTGCGTGAATTCGCACGCGTGCTGCGGCCCGGCGGCATTATTCTGTTGCTGGCAACCGAGGACTCTTTTTCAGGCCTGTTGACCAGTCATACCTGGAAGTGCCGCACTTTCAACCGGGAAGAATTAAAGGTCGCGGCTGAAGATGTCGGTCTGCGCTGGGGACTCGTTCACTGGTTCACACGCATCCATGAGGTCTTGAAACTTGGCGGTATTCTCGTGGAACTTGAAAAAACACATTGAGGAGCGGTGGCGCGGATCTGTCATTTCCTGCGCCGAATCCACCGAATTGGCAGCATGATGGCCATCAGAATCGCCACGACAATGCCGGTCACGCCCACGATGCGAAGCACTCTCGAACCTTCGATACCGCGTTCTGCCAGAATCAACACCGACGAGCCAACCATCAGCCCGGCGATGACCAGCCCCACCGCAATTGTGCCGCTCGCATGTTCCAGCGTATCGTCGTTCAGGCGATCCAGGCCCTGATGTCTCAGATTGACACTGAATTCACGTCGCCGCAACTGATCCAGCACATCCCGCAGTTCATCCGGAAGATCTTCCATGAGCGACAGGTAACGCTGGGCACTCGTCAGAAGCCGGTCGCGTGCGGCAACGAACCCGTAGCGATCATGAATCAGTTTCTCCAGTTGCGGGCGTGCATGCGCCACAAGATCAAACGTGGGTTCAATCTCCCTTGCCGCCCCCTGGATTGTTGACAGCGCTTTGATCAGGAATACCAGATCCGCCGGACAGCGAATTCGGTAGCGACGCATCAGTGCAAAGAATTCATTCAACAGGCCGGCCATGTCGAGGGATTCGACAGTGCCTCGTTCAAAACGCGCGATAAATGTCCATGCGTCCCGACGAAATGTCCGATCAAATTTCAATGTCTTGTCCGCATCACACAACGCCATCGTTGCTTCCAGTACGCGGTCCAGATCAGAATGCACCACCGACATGACAAGCGTCGCGAGAGACTGCATGGTCTGACGGTCAATTCGGCCCGTCATGCCACAGTCAATGAAGCAGATACCGCCGTCCGGTGTCGAAAAAATGTTGCCTGGGTGCGGATCCGCGTGAAAGAATCCGTGTTCGAGGCACTGGCGGAATACTGCTTCGGAACCTTTTTCAACAATTCGTCGCCGCTGTTCGGACGGCATTTTTGAAAAGTCGATTTCCGACAGCAGTCGGCCCTGCACGTGCTCCAGTGTCAGCACACGGCGTGTGGTCGATGGCCAGTACACCATCGGAAAGTGAATGAGCGGATCATCTTCGAAGTTCCTGCGGAACCGATCCGTCGATCGCCCCTCGTACTGCAAATCCACCTCGCGGGCCAGTTCCTGCTGGAACTCGCGGACCGTTTCTTTGGGACTATAACCCATTTCGCTGATACGATTTTCTGTCAGCCGTGCCAGTTCCGTGAGGATGTCAATGTCCGACTCAATGACTTCCTCAATTCCCGGTCGCACAATCTTCAGGACCACATTTGTGCCATCATGAAGTACTGCGCAATGGACTTGTGCGATTGAGGCGGCAGCAAGCGGTGTTTCGTCGATGGATCGAAAATGTGTTTCGAGCTCATCACCGAATTCTTCCTCCAGGCGTTTGCGAATTTCAGCAAACGGGACGGTAGGACAATTGGCGCGCAGGCTTCGCAACTCATCGGCCAGTTCCTGCGGCACGAGATCCGGCCGTGTGCTGAGGACCTGACCTAGTTTAACAAAGGTACCACCCAGCTCTTCAAGAGCTTCGCGCACCCGGACGGCAAAGGGTTTGGCGGGCGACGCGGGTTCGGGCTTGGAACGCAGCAGTATCTCCTGCCCACGTTCAATCATGCGTTCAATTCCCGTATCCGACAGGAACTGCCGAAATCCATGCTTCGCCAGAACTGTAATCACCTCAGCTGCACGCTTGGTGTTTCTGATACCGCGCCGGATTCCGATGGGATCACTCACGATTGGGCTTCCGGAGACTTGTCCGTTTCAACTTTCTGGTCAGATTTTTGCCGACGAGCAGGATCAATCAATTCAGCCGCACCGGCTAACGCCCCGCTGACAAAACTCAGGAGCGCGCCCGCAGTCAGCTGACTGCCTCGGATGGCCGTCTCCGCAGCTTCTCCAGCAGCCTGCACGGGATGCTTCGTGAGCGCTTCGAGTGACGAAGTGACAACCGGCTTCGCAGCCGCCATCGTACGTTCCGCATGAGTCCTGAGTTCTTTTACGGCGGAACCCGTTTCACTGCTGACACGATCAGAAAAATAGCGAACGGTATCCGCCAATATCTCCCCGATGCTGCTCAAATCTTTTCTGGCGCGTTCAACGTCTTCTGTGGCAAACCGCTGTCCTCGATCGGAGGCTTCCTGAACGGCATATTGCGTCGTCTGTGCAACGGTCCTGAGTCCTGAACCAATTCCGTCAATCACATTCTTCAGAACGCTGTCAGCTTTGTCAGGTGTCGCACGATTGGCTACTTCCGCTGCGGTTTCAAACATGCCGCGAATGGCTTCTCTGGCTGACGTGACGGGGCCGGTCGTACCACTGAACAGATCGACAACAATCTTGCGCACGTCTCCGGCAATATCCTGACCAGATTCAACGGCTTCGCGAACCGCCTCTGTCGTCGCGGCGGGTTGCGATTCGGTGGTTTCTTCAGCCATATCATTCACCTTTCAAAAGTATTTTGCCGTCACAACAATTGCACGACTCATGCAGCAGTCAAACCCCGGTGGCGGATGTTACCACATTTCGCCCAGAATGGCGCCGCAGCCACGATTCTCCACACTGGAAATCCATTTGTTAATATATTGTAAGCTGTGTGCAGCAAAGCGCAACACACCAGATGCCATGGCTCACAAGAAATGGTGTGTTTCGCCGAAGCTACATACACACACCCTGCAGAAATCGCACAATCACAAATTGGACAGCCGTGAACCCAACGCCGTTAAGGATTATCAGAGCTGAAAATCGCGAGGTTTTTCGGTGGCGGAAGTCGTGAAGCTTCCGAAGCTGGCGCTGAGAATCAGAATTCTCACGAATAATCCTTAACGGCGTTGCCGTGAACTTCCGACCATTTCCAATCCAGTCGATGAATTATCGGATCCGCGCCACAGATGCCGACCTCTGTTTTTGGGGACTGGCGACAGTGTCTCTGCGACCGCCTCGAAATACTATCGCTCCAGCCTGTCAAAGGCAAATTGCACCTCCGATTGATTCGACCGTAAGACATCTCCCGCCGTCCCCGTTTCGCATCCTCTGTTGTCGTTTCAACTTCAACAATGCTGATTGCTGCAGGTCAGAAACGTCTTCTGATCTGTACTGAGGTGGCGTCAGAAGTGTTACACTGCTCTCGCTGATTTGGTCGTCTCTAAACAGACTGTGTTGTTCGCGTACCTTGAGTCCAACCTATATCGCTGGCGGTTTGACATATGTCTCAGGTGTCCCACTGGAAAGATCGGCTGGCCGCCGTAGAAGAAACCATGCGGACGATCAGTCGGCAGACCGACCCACAGAAACTCGTCCAGAGTTATGGCGAACGAATCCAGCAGCTCACGCCGATCGCTCGGCGTCTGTCACTGAGTCGCCGGGATCTGGAGGAACCGGCTTTCCGGATTACCCGCAGTACGACATGGGAGCAAAGCGTCAATCCATGGAGCGAAAAAGATAAGTTGCCGCTGCTGCGCGGGGGCGTTCTGGGGGATGTCTGCTACCGCAACGAGACGACGCTGCTGGATGACTTTCAGGTGCCCGCGGCTGACCCGGCATTTGAGTACCTCGACGGATTCAGATCGCTGCTGGCGATTCCGATGTACGACAATGGTGAGTCGCTGAATACTGTGATCCTGCTGCAGCGTGCGACACACGGATTTGACCCCGAACAGATTCCGGACCTGGTCTGGCGGAGTAATCTATTTGGTCGTGCGACCAGCACCCTGGTCCTGAAATCCCGGCTTGAAAAGACCTATCAGGAGCTGGAACGCGAATTAAATGCGGTCGCACGGATGCAGCGATCTCTGCTGCCGGCAACTCTTCCGGTGATTCCTCGTCTGGATATCAATGCGTATTATCAGCCCGCGAGCCACGCAGGTGGAGACTATTACGACTTCTTCGAATTGCCGGATGGCAAATGGGGATTCTTCATTGGCGACGTGAGTGGCCACGGAACGCCCGCGGCCGTCATGATGGCGGTGACACACTGCATGGCTCACACCCATCCCGGCCCGGCAAGTCCCCCTGGTCAGGTTCTCAAATATCTCAATCATCAATTGGCGACGCGATATACAAATCGGATTGAATCTTTCGTAACCGCGTTCTACGGAGTTTACGATCCGCAGACGCGGAGGCTGGTCTATGCCAGTGCCGGCCACAATCCGCCGCGCGTTAAACGATGCGAAGCGGGCATCGTCATTGCGCTGGACAAATCCGGCGGCCTGCCATTAGGGGTGCTGGAAGACGCCGAATATAACGACACATCCATTTATCTGCAGTTTGGTGACCAGATCGTGCTGTACACGGATGGCATCACCGAAACACACAACTCTGCGGGTGAACAATTCGGAGAACTTCGAGTCGATGGGGTTTTGTCAAAATGCGGACTCGACTCGGCTGAACTGATGCGAAATCTCCTGACAGCGGTCGATGAATTTGCGGACGGAGTCCCCGCTCATGACGACCGTACGCTGATTGTGCTCCGCGCCACCTGAGAGTGCTCAATGCATTTAGAACCCCTAACAGAACCTGCGTGAGCCGCGACGTTTCGAAGTTAGGGGTTCTTAGAACTCGGCGTGCCCCGGGGTCCGTGGAAACGGAATTACATCACGAATATTCGTCATGCCGGTGATGAGCAGAACGGCCCGTTCCAGCCCGAGACCGAAGCCGGAATGCGGGACAGTACCGTATTTCCTCAGATCGGTGTACCACCAGTAGTCGTCCGGATTGAGGTGGCATTCCCGCAGCCGTTCCAGGAGCACGTCTAACCGCTCCTCACGCTGGCTCCCGCCGATAATTTCGCCGACTCCCGGGACGAGCACATCCATGGCTCGCACGGTCTTCCCGTCTTCGTTGCAGCGCATGTAAAATGGTTTCAGCGTACGAGGATAGTTGAACAGAATCACGGGCTGACCAAAGTGTTCTTCTGTAAGAAATCTTTCGTGTTCAGTCTGCAGGTCGCTGCCCCACTGAACCTGATAGTCAAATTTCCTGCCGCTGTTCGTAATGATCTCAATCGCGTCTGTATACGGCAGACGGATAAATTCCTTCGTGCGAATGTTATCCAGCTTTGCAAGTACGGTTTTGTCGATGCGATCGTTGAAGAATTCCATGTCGTCCGGGCATTTATTCAGGACATCATTGACCATCGTTTTGATGAATGATTCCGCGAGATCCATATTGTCCGGGAGTTCATAAAACGGCATCTCCGGTTCAACCATCCAGAATTCTGCAAGGTGCCGGGTTGTATTGCTGTTTTCAGCGCGGAATGTCGGGCCAAAGGTGTAGCAGTCGCCGATGGCAGTGGCATACGTTTCAGCCTCCAGTTGCCCGCTGACGGTAAGTGATGCGGGCTTTCCAAAGAAGTCCTGCTTCCAGTCGATCGCATCGATTTGCTTCTTTGCCAGCATCGCCAAATCCAGCGTGGTGACCTGGAACATCTCGCCAGCCCCTTCGCAGTCACTGGTGGTAATGATCGGGGTGTTGAGATACAGGAATCCGCGTGACTGAAAAAAATTGTGGATCGACCAGCTGATGCAATTGCGGACTCGTGCAACTGCACCAAACGTGTTGGTCCGGGGGCGCAAATGAGCAATCTCCCGCAGAAACTCCATACTGTGCCCTTTCTTCTGCAGCGGATATGTCGTCACATCAGCAGTGCCCAGGACAGTCAACGATGTGGCATGCAATTCAATTCGCTGTCCCTTGCCTGGCGATTCTTTAAGGGTCCCTTCCACCGCGATGCTGGCACCGGTGGTGACGTCTTTGATCCACGTGTCATACCCCGGCACAATGTTCTCAACGACAATCTGCAGGTTTTTGATGCAACTGCCATCGTTGAGTTCAATAAAGGAAAAACCGTTTTTGGAATCACGACGTGTTCTGACCCAGCCTTTGGCGGTCAGAGAAGTTTCCGGTTGTCCGTCGCGGAGAATTGTGGCAATGCGAATGAGTGGCATAGGATTTGAGATTTGAGATTTGAGATTTGAGATTTGAAAATGGAAAATGGAAAATGGATTGCTCTATTTCACAATCAGCGTTTCTTCGAGACCAGCGCGATCGCGCCGCTCAGCTGAAGTTTAATGGTCCCCGTGCACTTCGCCGCAGCAGGTACGTTCACTCTTAGATAGAGTTGTCCGCTCTTTTTTGGAGTGTGTTCCAGACCACCATTGACGAGAAACGGTTCGCCGGGCTTACCATCGGTCGCAATGACACCGATCAAAGCACCAAAGGGACCAACGGGAAGATAGTCCTGAGCGGGATCCTTCGTTGGCAGTCCGGTTAAGGGACTTGCCGTCGAGTAGTTCATTTTATATTCCCCGGTCGCCGCGAGTCGAAACGCTTTGCCTTCGGTAACCTCGCAGACTGGTTGTCCCCAAAATTTGGACACATCCAGCTCCACAATGATTTCATTTTCCAGCAGAAGTTCCTCGCTGATCCGGTCCATCTGCTGTTTCAATCCTTCCATTTGAGGATTGATGTGCTCAACGCGTTTCAGGATCTGCAGCGCTTCCTCTTTGTCTCCTTTTTTCAAATATTCTTTAACAACGTCCATGTATTCCTTTAGCAACCCCTCTTCCGCCTTTGTTACACGGATCTCAAGTTGCTGACTGTTTGGCGGATCTTTGTCTTTGCTGCGGCTGCTCCGAGCGGGCGTCACGGGCAGGAACAGAAGGAACACAGGAATTGTGAACAGCGCCATCTGCAAGTGTCGAGTCATCCGATTCTCCGTGGAAATGTTCTGTGGAATATAGTCGAACGTCTGTTTTTTGGCACCATAGAGTTGAGACCGACCGAGTTCGCTGGTGAAATCACTCGTTTGAAGCCAGCATACCGGGTATCCTGCCCGTGCGGCCTCAATTTCCGAGCATGATCGCCCGGATACCGTGCCTGACATCCCGCACTCTAAAAACCCGATCTCCACTGGAGGACTTCCCTCGTGATCGCTCTTCGCTGCATCTCCTGCCTGTTATTGATTTTGTCCAGCAGTTTCGCATTTGGGTTTCAGGCTGCAAAACCCGCTACAACCGATGGCGAGCGATCGCCGCAGACCGCCGTTTCCGGCCTCGACGTAGCAGATGGAGTGGACTTGAAACTGTTTGCCGCCGAGCCGATGTTGCTGAGTCCCTCGAATATCGACATCGACCACCTGGGACGGATCTGGGTCTGCGAAGTCGTCAACTATCGGCGCTTCGCGAATGCCAACAATCCAGACCGTCCGGAGGGTGATCGCATTCTGGTGCTGGAGGACACTGATGGTGACGGCATGGCCGATAAGGAAACGGTGTTTTATCAGGGCCGCGAGATTGATTCAGCGCACGGAGTCTGCGTGCTGGGCAATCGCGTCATCGTTTCAGCCGGCGACAGCGTGTTTAACTTTTTTGACGACGACGGCGACCTGAAAGCAGATCGCAAGGAAATCATGTTCACTGGCATCAAGGGGACTCAGCACGATCACGGCATTCACAGCTTTCAATTCGGTCCGGATGGTCGCCTGTACTTCAACTTCGGTAACGCCGGGGAAGAACTGCATCACCCCGATGGTTCAATCGTCGTGGATATCGCGGGCAATGAAGTCCGCGCCGTTCGTCAACCTTATCAGCAGGGAATGGCCTTTCGATGTGAACTGGATGGTTCAAAGGTCGATACGCTCGGCTGGAATTTCCGCAATAACTGGGAACTTTGTGTCGACAGTTTTGGGACGATTTGGCAATCGGACAACGACGATGACGGCAACAAAGGAGTACGAATTAATTATGTCATGGAATATGGCAACTATGGCTACAAGGATGAAATGACAGGGGCCGGCTGGCAGGCGCCACGGACGAATATGGAAGCCGAAATTCCTCTGCGCCACTGGCATCTGAACGATCCCGGCGTCGTGCCGAATCTGTTGCAGACCGGTGGCGGTTCACCGACCGGCATCCTGATTTACGAAGGCGACAAACTGCCGGCGCGATTCATCAACCAGCTTATTCACTGCGACGCAGGACCGAACGTGGTCCGCAGCTATGCTGTGTCTGATGACGGTGCTGGCTACAAGGCGGAAATCAACGACATCCTGACTGGCACGCGCGATCAATGGTTCCGCCCATCTGACGTCTGCGTCGCTCCGGATGGTTCGCTGATTGTGGCCGACTGGTACGATCCCGGCGTCGGCGGTCATCGTCAGGGCGATGTCGATCGCGGTCGGCTGTTTCGAGTCTCTCTGCCTGGTCAGAAATACTCCGTACCGCAACACGATTTTTCGACCATCGAAAGTGCGGCCGCCGCGCTCCGGAGCCCCAACAATGCAACTCGTTTTCTGGCGTTTACAAAGCTGAAGGA
>JAGQQS010001236.1 GCA_020426105.1 Planctomycetaceae bacterium | reverse complement strand
GGTGCGACGGTGAGTTTTGGATCACGTAGATCAACACCATCAAGATGGAATCGAGCGATCTCGTGCCACTGAATCAAATCCACAGATCGAATGACAACGATGCTGCCGATCACGCCGGAACTCGGATCGCCATGAGAAATGGCGCTCCTGAATGTGCAGTACCACACATTATTGAATTGAGTCAGGTCGGTGAAGCAGTTGTAACTGCCGTCATCAAAGATCTTGCTGGTCGTAAATTCCGGGACGGCATCACTCGGTTCCGCCATTCCGCTGCTTGCACCGAATCCGCACAGAATGGACAGAATCCCGAAAACAGAAATTGCCGCTCGCATTTTAAGGTTCCCTGAAGACCGCAATTCATTGTCCGGTGAGAGTATCGGGAATCAACCCTCAACTCTACAGGTGAGCCAGCGAGACTGTCAAGCAGCGGCCGAGACTGCGTGGTTCGTCCGATGTTTTCATGCGGGGTACGACCAGCGGCAACGCAGGCTTGCCGTGGATGTGCCTCGAGTGTGCGCGTGGAGGTGGACGTCGGTGCCAGTGGACGTCGGTGCCGGTCACCATGAGCCGGCATCTCAACCGGTGAACGGTTGCAGCGGAATCTCCTGATTGCATTTTCTTTTGCGATTTGTCCGCGATTCGCTGTCGGACTATGGGATCTCGAAAGTCACGTTCGTCCACGCGCCGCAGGAAAGCAGACCACTTTCGGCTCGAACCGGGCGCAGCCAGGTTTGATAGCGGCCTTTCGGAAGGTTCGATGGCAGGACATACGATGTGGCGAGATAAACTGTCTCGCAAACAATCATACTTCTGCCTGAATCGCCAAGGCGGTTGAGCCAGAGTTCATAGTGTGTGGCACCGTTTGCATCATCCCACGATACAGTACCGTCCGCATCCAGCAGTTTGGTACCGATTCCCGTCTGAAGCGACTGAACTTTGCTGAGCGAACATCGGGATCCATCTGAGTAGACCGCCTGCACCTGAATGCAGCTGAGACCATGGGTGAGCGGCACGTCGATGCGGTGTGATGTTTCCTTAATCCCGGTGCGGGTGTAGACCGGGACTTCGCTGCCAGGTTTGGTGACAAAAATCTCATATGTCAGCGCACCTGATGCGGACGTCCACGAAATCGTGGGTGTTGCATTGACAGTTCCTGCGCTGGAAGACGTGATAGTCACAGGCGAACGCCACAGTTCCTGGTTGTGTCTCGTCGAAACGTTCGACGTTATGCGTCGAGAGTTCGCGACCTTCCTGAAGGAATACTGGCCGGGAGTTGGCGACTTTGAAAGGTTAATTGCTGATTCGGTTGTTGTTCTGCGACGCAAAATAAAATCGTCTTTTCCATCCTGCAGTCCATAAGTATGAAGACCAGCGAACGGAGTGACATACCAGGTAAATTCTGAACGGGCACGCATAAAAGTGTCAGGCACGGAGAATCAGTCCCGGTCATCAGGCTTCCGGCAAACGGAACAGTGGTCAGGCTTTTAACCAGTGGTCGAACCACGAGAGAGCGCTCTCCTGCATGGCGATGTCAAATTTGTGTCCACCCGGATAAGACTCTCCGCGATAGTGATTCTCGTAGCCGGCCTTCGCAAAGATTTCGCGGAGCATTCGATCAGCCTGCTGCATCCGGGGCAAAGTGTACAGTGGGTCGTCATTGCAATTTTGCACCAGAGTCGGCAACGGGACTCGTAAGCCGAGTATCTCAGGAAAATCGAGATATTGTGGAAGTAAGGGGGCGTAAGTCATCCATGTATGTGTATACGACTTGTTGACCAGAAAATCTTGCCACGTCGACATGAATCCGACACAATTGGCACAGCGAATTCTTTCGTCAAGTCCTGCCAGATAAACGGTTCGCAGTCCGCCTCCCGAAAGTCCCGCGCAGGCGATCCTCTCGTGATCGACGTCGTCGCGTGCAGCAATTATGTCCAGGGCTCGCCTGTCCTCGCTCAGAAAAACACCGGGCCAGGTCGTCCCCGCGCAGAACAGCGACTTGGCCATGATATGCTCATGTTCGGCCGCCCAGGTATTGTACGCACCAATTTGCTCGGCTGATTCCGAATTGACATCTGCCCGACCAGAAGTCGAACTGCCTCCCCATGGAATCTCCCGCATGTCGCTCAGCAGAACGCGGCGACTGCCAAACGCAAATGTGTCATGGACCAGGACGACATAGCCGCGCCGAGCAAACTCGTTCGCCCAGGCTCGTCCCTCATAGTATTCCTGACGATGATTGGCCATCAATGGATGGTTGCGTGAGGGCAAATCCACGATCTTGCGGTATCCGAAATACTTATTCCCCCCGTGATCATGTAGTGCCAGAATTCCTGGCAACCGACCGCGCGAACCCATCGGCTTCAACACCACCGCCTGGGTCGGTTTGCCGCAGGGCATCTGCCACTCGATTTCTTCAATGTGCAGCCCATCGTGTACGGTCTGATTGACGACAGTTGTTATTGAGGGTTTTCCGAGGTTGGGTGGAGCCAGGCAATCCAGCGTCATCGCCCTCGCTTTCTGCCTCCAGAGAGCCACGTCGGTTTCCTCGGGACGCCGGAAAGACAGTTTGGGCGGATTCTCAACCAGGCGACTGGCCCAGTTACCATAGGCACCGATTATGCTGGCCGACTCCTCGTCGCTGGAACTTGCTGCAAAGAGATCTGAGCGCTCTGCTCCGCATGCGGAGTTCGGACCGCTTGCAGGACTGGGCAAGCAGGCCGAGAGCAAAGGCATCGCTCCAGCAACTGTTGCCGTCGGGATGAACGAACGTCGAGTCAAGACGTTTTCGCGGGGATCTTTTTCCTGGTTTCTGACGTTTTCATCATAATTCGACTGTCCCAGATTGCCCT
>JAGQQS010001235.1:2360-2919 GCA_020426105.1 Planctomycetaceae bacterium | reverse complement strand
TTTATGCATGAGCCGCTGCGTCAGCCGTAACGGCCAGAAAATTCTTCAGCAGCTGCATGCCGCAGGACTGACTTTTTTCGGGATGAAACTGAGTTGCCATCACGTTGTTTTTGGCAACCACAGAGACAAACGGACGCCCATAGTCTGTGGTCGCTGCAATCCACGATTGATCCTGCGGAACCACATGATAGCTGTGGACGAAGTAAAACCAGGGCTCGTGCCCCAGTTCCCGAAACAAGCCATGATCCGGCTGCGAGCTATAGTCAAGTTGGTTCCAGCCCATGTGCGGGATCTTGTATTCCGGGGATAAATTGAAGCGTTGCACGGTGCCGGGAATAATCCCCAGTCCTTCATGCTCGCCGTCTTCCTGTGAATTGTCCATCAGCAATTGCAGCCCCAGACAGATCCCCAGAAACGGTCGATCCGCCGCAATGTGATCTCGGATGACGCTCACCAGATCATGGTGTCGCAGGGCGGCAATCGCATCGCGAAATGCGCCGACACCCGGGAGGACGACGCGCTCGGACGACGCGATGATCTCCGGCGAAGAACTGACAAC
>JAGQQS010001235.1:0-2304 GCA_020426105.1 Planctomycetaceae bacterium | reverse complement strand
ATGATCGTCGTCGCCATTGGCCTATAACTTGATTTGAAAATTGTTGGGTTCAGTATCGCTGACAGTCAGCATGGGTGTGCCTTCGCTCAGGCTCAACGGTACGCCGGATGCACCGTAGACGGAAACTTCGTACTTCCCGGCCGGGGCTCCCTTATGTGGTTCCATATAGATCAACTCGAAGCTTCCATCCTGAGCGGTGACGGCTTCGGCGGAACCCCGCGGATCACTGATCCCACTGATCACCGGCGTGAACAGCACGCGGAGCCCTGCGACGTCACTGCTTTGCGAAATCACCTTTCCGCTGACGGGAAAGAGTGGGATGCCCGAGTAGAATTCCTGCGTCATGTACCAGTAATACGCTCCGATGAAGACTAAGACCGCCGCAACGATCGGGCCGGCTTTCTTCAACAGAAACTGTATCAGCAACGCGCGTTGTTCCGCGGCCTTGGCGTCTTTGACACTGATGACTGGTGCGTTCGCCGATTCGCGCTTTTGCTGGTAGGCTCGCGACAAAGCGTTTGTCGCGGTGCCCACTGTCTGGGCAGGCGTCGAGGACACGGTCGGCCTGCCGACTTCTGATTCAGAATCTTTCCTGCGATCTTTCTTCCGGACCGATTCAAACTCCCGCATCAGTTCTGCGACGCTCGGTTTTTTACCCGACGCCCCCGATGCAGACTTTGTCCCCGACGTCTGAGCAGTGGATTTAGGCCCGCTCAAAACATCCAGCGGATCAAAATCCGGGTGGTCTTCGACCTGAGGCGTCAATTCCAATGGCATGTCAGGATCATCCATCGGCAGGGCATTATTTCCGAGGCTTGATTCTTCATCCTGATCCTCGTCGGCCGACGCAAACGGAACCATGAATTCCGCTTTGCACTTTGGGCATCTGCCTTTGCTGCCGGCTTTTTCATCCTTTATTTTAAGCACGGATTCGCAACCAATGCAGGTGAATCGAATGGTCATGCAGCTACTCGGACGAATTCGGAAATAATGGATTTAATCGTTTAACCCGTGGCCGACAGGCCAGGAAGTTGGGCGGCGTGGCCGGTCGGCCACGGGTTAAACGGCAAACTTAAAATCGATACCACACCCATTGAAGCCAGCCATGGAACAAAAACGCCAAGTCGTCGGATAACCGGCGACCTGGCGATCGTCTGTCAATCAGAATGCTGATCATCGATTGGAAAACCAATCGACCGCTGAGTATCAGAAGTTTGGAACGGGGACACCGGCTGACGTATTTCCGAGTGCCTGCCAGATGCCCAATCCGACGCTTTGCGATACGGGGCGGGCGGAACCGTCGGCCAGCCCCACCTGAACCACTTCGTCATGTGGCCCGCCGGCGTAGGCATAATTCAGCCGCTTATTGGGTCCGCCCAGCGTTGTAAAGAGTGTCGCAGGACCTCCCCAGGCCCAGCCATCACTGGCGAACTGCAGCGGTGTCCGATTCTGGGGCAGTAGTTTCAGCGTTTCGAAACGTTCCGCCTCAGCGATCATAATCGTCTGCGTCGTCCCGTCTTTGATGTCTCCCATGCGCACGGAACTGTTGGCGTAAAACATCCCAATGTTCTGACTTTGCTGATTGTAATTGGTGTTCAATACCGTGCCTGTTGTGTTCGAGACGCTGTTCGCGACGCTCAATTGCGCCGTTGTCAGGTCCCACAGTGAACGCGTCACATCGTTGAACAGGATGCCCGATCCCGCACATCCTGCATAGTCCGTTCCGCCGCCTTTCACTCCCGGAGGTACGATAATTTTAACTGTCGCGTCCGTGTCGATGTATTTGCTCTGTGAGAACTGACCGGTGCTGCCCAGATTCGCCCGTCGGGATGGACAGTAAAATGTCGGGATGTCCGTCTGAGCCGGGGCGTAACCCAACGTCAGCCAGGGAAGTGTGAGCTGATTGTCAAAGTTTATTTCTGAATTGCCGAACACGTTGTAATCCGTACGCCACAGCTTGTAGACGTTTCCCTGCTCGATATAGGGCAACAGGTGAAACATCCAGCTTGTTCCATGATATCCCAGATTCTGAAAGTTACTGTACGGTTCAATTTGCCATGCATATTGTGGCAGCGGACCGGTGTTGCCAGGAGTATTCGACAAAACATTGTTGGTGTTCTGCCATTGAGTCACAATCTGACCCGGTGGAAAAGTGTTATGGGTGTCATGATAGTTGTGCAGTCCCAAGACCATTTGTTTGAGATTATTCAGGCAGCGGGATTTGTTCGCCGCCTCCCGGGCACGCTGAACCGCCGGAAGAAGAATTGCGACAAGGATGGCAATGATGGCAATCACGACGAGGAG
>JAGQQS010001234.1 GCA_020426105.1 Planctomycetaceae bacterium | reverse complement strand
GTCGCCGGGTGCGGTTATAATACGGCTGGCTTGAAGAGGAGTGAAGGAGCAGATTGTGCGCGTCAGAAAGATGCGTCAATCCAGCGATTGGCTGTCGCCATTTCCGATCACCGATTGGTTCCATCGTTTTCTCGGGATGTCATGGATGACTCATTATTTTTACGTTTCAGTTTTGGCGGAACGTATGGCAGGATTTGCCGAAGCGTTAACTGATCAGATTGTGCCGATGGTGAGCACACAGACGGATGTGGATCCTGAGGCTGGGGGACTGGCTTCATCGACCGAAATTTTTCCCCGCATCTGGAGCAAGCTGCGCGACAGTCTGGACATCGAGTGGGTGATAAATCTCGCGTTAACGCACGGGCCTAATCTGCTGGCCGCAATTATTGTGTTTTTTCTCGGACGGATGGTCGCTCGAATCGCATCCGCCATGATGGTTCGCGCTGCGAGGAAAGCACGCGTTGATCAGACGCTGCTGGGCTTTATAGGCAACGTCGCGTACGTGTTGATGTTGTGTGTCGTGTGTATCGCAGCCCTCAGCCGCCTTGGGATTGACACGACGTCTTTGACCGCGGTTCTGGCGGCGGCGGGATTTGCAGTCGGCATGGCGCTGCAGGGAACACTCGGCAATTTCGCTTCAGGCATTCTGTTGGTATTTTTCAAGCCGTTTCGCGTTGGTGACTTCGTTGATGTCGGGGGCGTCGCGGGTAATGTTGTGGAAATTCAGATTTTTAACACCATTCTGAGGACGCCCGACAACGTCCGGATTATCGTCCCGAATTCGACGCTGACCAGCGGAACCATCCGCAACCTGACCGCTGAACCGCAGCGAAGAATCGATCTTGTGGTGGGCACGAGTTATCACGACGACTTGCGGGTTGTGCGGCGTTTTTTGGAAGAACTCGTCCGATCCGATGACAGGATTCTGGCAGAGCCAGCTCCGGTGGTTGCCGTATCAGAACTGGGCGACAGCAGTGTCAATTTCGTAGTTCGGCCGTGGGTCATGCACAGTCACTATCACGCTGTGAAGTTCAGTCTGATTGAACAGATTAAGCTGGGCTTCGACGAACGCGGACTGACAATCCCATTCCCGTCACGCGACGTGTTTGTGCATCATTCCATGGGACAGAATTCACTGCCATTCATAAATGAATCATCTGTCGCTGCGTGATTGAATGACAATCTCTCCGGTATATGCATCGGATTCGCGGTTAATTCAGCGGCGTACTCCGGATTTATGCAAACCTGCTGAGAACTGTTCTAACTTCCCGAAAGCAATTGCGTCAGAAATGTCTCAGGATTGTCGACGGGTTTGGGTTTACCGTCGGCATATTCGACAAGTCCCGACC
>JAGQQS010001233.1 GCA_020426105.1 Planctomycetaceae bacterium | reverse complement strand
CCACGAAAACGTGGGAAAACGCAGTCAACTACACCGTCTCCGGCGAAGCCCTGATGCGCATCCGTCGAGACGTTGAAAGATACGGCCGACAACTCGGGATCGCGATCGATGCGGAGTTGGACTGGAAGAGATTGCAGCAATTCAGCATGTTGTCAGACCACAGTATTCTGGAAGGAGAAACAACCAGCATTCTCAGTTTTCGGCATAAGGGATGGCTGGAGTTCTTTTTCGGCCTGTTTCTCGCAAAATACGCCGATCCGGCGGCAGTTGCTGTTTTGGATTGGAAGTCCTTTCCGCGTCTCCAGTATACAGACGGCGATTCCCCACGTTTTCGTGGCATCAAGCCGCGAGATTTTACACCCGCCGACTACTCTTCCACTGAGGAAATGGAACGCTCCATCTTCGGGTCCGTGCTTCGCCAGGTTATCAATGCCGATGCCTGGTATTGGAGTTGGCGATTTGCCTGTGAAATGCCCCTCTTCGCGGTAGATCCTCCGTGGCATCCAGCACGTCTTTCGGAATCGCTCGCGGTTTTGTTTGATCGCCCTCCTTGTGGGCCCCGTCCCACCGAACTGATGTATCGCGCTTGGGCAATGTTCCAACGACAACCGGGCTTGTCGGATGAGTGGCAGGGGATTCTGAGCGAATATCGTCAGCAATTTCTCGACATATTGGGAGGTGAAGAGCTGGATCAGGCTCAGCGGGCAGCCGAAGTTCTCTGGGAAGAAGACGTCCGACAACTCGTCGCAGAGGGGAAAACTGGAAAATGGACTTTTGAACAACTGCGGCGGGATGCCGACGAACATCCCGCCTATGCTCTCTGTTGCGACAAGTATGACCCCGACCATCTGACCTTCATGATGGGAGCCTCCCCTCAAGACAAAAGTGCATACAAGTACGAAAAACCATGGCAAAAAGCGCAGACGGACGCGTTCTTCATGGCAACCTGCTGCATTACACGCGATCAATACCGACTGTTTGATCCCCAGCGAGAGCGACTTCATCAAGATAGCGTGTACGGTTTTTCGAATATCGCTCCCGATGAGGACTGCCCGATGATTTATGTCAGCTGGTTTGACAGCTTCTGCTTTGCCTTATGGCTGGGCGAGAAGTATCGACTTCCGAGTGAAATCGAATGGGAAGGGGCCGCCTGGGGCGGGATTGACCGGCAATCCATCGAGCACCAGGAGACGGTGATTGGCATTCCACCGTTCGCTAGCACGTTCACCACCGATTCAGTCAATTTCGATGGAAATCATCCGGTGTCGGGTGAGAAATCGACCTACCTCGGACGGACTTTGCCAGTGAAATGGGATGAGAACCGGAGGAAAGCAGCGATCGAAGCCGATTCCCCGGCCGCTCAGCTCCCGCATTATTTCCCGAACGATTTTGGCCTTTGGCACATGAATGGCAATGTCTGGGAATGGTGTCGTTCAGGCTGGATCGAGGATCTGACAGCTCTGATAGCAGCAGCAGACGGCGACTATGCTGATGCATTTGTCCAGAATCGTTCCATCCGCGGTGGATCATGGGGCAGCGTCGCCGGGAGCACCCGGACTTCCGACCGATTCAGGTTCGAACCCGGGT
Source organism: Planctomycetaceae bacterium (assembly GCA_020426105.1). Lineage (GTDB taxonomy): Bacteria > Planctomycetota > Planctomycetia > Planctomycetales > Planctomycetaceae > SXXK01. The sequence continues at coordinate 552 of JAGQQS010001233.1, read as the reverse complement.
TCCGAGACGGCATCACGGGGTTCCGTCTCTCCAGGACTCGGTAGCGGTATGAGATTTGTCAGTTTAGCTATTTGCCATCTTGTCTTTTACCTTTGAATCAGCGACCGGCGCAGCCGGGCGCACGAGTTGAAAATCTGCGATGAAGTCTCAAGACGAATTACCGATCATCAGGGCTTGGTATGAATTTCTGATTTGGATCATCCCCAAGATCGGCAAATTCCCAAGAGATCTTCGTTTTACGCTGGGTGAGAGACTGGAGCAGCGAATCCTGGCAGTACTGGAGTTATTGATCCGAGCGAGATATGACAAGCACAGGCTGGATCTTCTTCAGGAGGCGAATACGGAATTAGACGTGATCCTGTATCTGCTGCGGGCAGCACACGACCTGAAGGCTTTGCCGACCAAAGCCTACGGCGACGCCTCTGGAAAACTGTTGGAAGTCGGGAAGCAACTGGGTGGCTGGAAACGGACGAGTGAACCGCCGAATGTGGATCAGGAATGAAACGTTACAAACGATTGTGGGGTGACTTGGTCTCGTTTGAGAATCTCTGT
>JAGQQS010000096.1 GCA_020426105.1 Planctomycetaceae bacterium | reverse complement strand
CTCTCGCTCACATCAGCAAGCGACCGAGGCAGTTGTGCTACACTTGGATCGACCAGCGCGTGTTTACCGCATGCAACACCCACCCCTCTGGCATCCGCGCCGTGGTCAATCAGTCGCCAGAGTCCGTCCGAACCATTCACATTAAGAACTTCACGAATGGCATTAGTTCTGGCGACTTCCAACGCCGCTTGTTGGTCTTCGTATGGCGTTTGCCTCCATCCAGGTAGCTCCACATGCGAATCAAACAGCCATAGATGCTTCAAGACTGGATCCGTCGGAACCACCTGATCTCGAATTTGTTGCAACGTCTCGATGGTCTCTGCCGAAAAGGCCCAGTCAGCCTCCGAGAACTCCTGATGTCGCTGAATGATCAAACGTAGTGCATCCCATAGTTGGTATGCTCCGTCTGTATTCGCCTGGTACACCTCGGCGACTTGCTGCAGATTTACAACCGCCCGCTTCGAGACCGCTTCATTAAAACTCAACATGCCAGCCAAAGCTTCGGACCATTTCTCAGGAGAGTCTCCGATGCATGCAAACGCGAGATCGGCAATGGCCATTGCATACTCGTATCGCTGCTGGTTAACCAAGTCTCGTGACCATCCATCGGCCCACGGGCGCCAACGCGGCATTGAGGTGGAATGCGAAAAACCCGAGTACGAACTCGGCAGAAGTGCCAAAACAACTTGCCACCCTACGGTCGGTTCGATGTGCAACACATTTTCCAAGCTCGCAACCCGTTCACTGACGGTTGCGTTAGTGTGGGGTAACCATAGTAAGAAGATCTCATGAAGACTGTTTTCTGGCCGATTGCTTTGGTTTCCGGGAACATTTGTCAGAGATTCGAGTTTGGCAAGGATGACTGTTACACGAGGAAGGTAATCGGGCGACCATGCTAAGGCCTCCAACGCCCAGAGAAGCTCACAGTGCATTCGGCCGCCCGTGAACGAACCAGTCTGCTCCTCGAACAATTGGGGTACTGCAGGCGAGGGCGACTCTAGATCTTCTTCAATACGACTTAAGAACATCTCCGGTACTGCCTCGGCGATGACGCGGAAGTGGTTTCGCAAAGAAGCCCAGCGCTTCCAATCACACTTCTTTGGCAGTACAGACCTGACAACTTCTTCGATCGTACTTGTGAAGCGATTTTTGGCCGACTGCTGTGTTACGGTCGGACACGTCGCCATAATGGCCAGCGTTTCAACTAGGGATTTGCGTAACTCGCCGGACATCGAATGACGCTTGCCGTAAACATTGGCCAGCCACCTCTTTTCAGGCTCTAGCTCCAAAGCTGGGTTGTCTTCGACGAGGACCATGATTGCCAAGTCACGAAACTTTCTTAGTTGCTCTGCAGTGACGTAGTCTCCAAGTAAATACCACGCATCTTCCCTCGAAGTGATCAAGACCGTGTCGCTGAATCTTAAGAAGAATGGCTCTGGTGGTTCTTTCCATCGCGCTATCAGCTGATCAAGTTCCCTCATCGGGTATCCACCAAGTTCTAGGATGGTCAAGTCACTGGGTGGAATGTGTCTGAAAGCTTCTGGTACGTCTTGCTGAGAAGGAGGCGTAGGACTGACGTGAGTCCATCCCCCTATCAAAGCCAAAAAAGCAAGGTCGGTTGCCAGCGGAGGTTCCGACCAAGGTGGTAGAACTGTTTCCGGGTGCAAAGCCATCCGCCGTTTGAGAATTGTCGTATTTCCTGTAGACGATTTCGCAAGTGAGCCGGCTTCAGAATCACTGTAACCACTACTTACTAACGCCTTTTCCAGTTCATATTGCTGGACTCCTCTCAATACGATGCCCCGGTCAGCTGGGACAATCCCTCTCGGCCCTGTCACGATAACGTAGTGGCCGGCCTCAACTGCGGATGCAACGTCAGTCGAGGACACCTGCAACGTGGGGGAAGGGATCAAAAGCAGCGAGGTATCACTATGGGCCAACTGCCGCCAATCGTCCTGGTTGAAGACAATTACGGCATTCTGCAATAGCGAGAGATGCTGCGGCTCAATCGCAGGGTCCCCCAACTGAAACGCTTCGGCCTGCTCAGATGCAAGGCCAGCAAGAAAATCTACTCCATCACTGAGACTCGCGGTCCGGATAAACAATGAATCGGGGGATCGGCCTAGAAACGCTGTGATAGACTGACGTTCCGTTTCGCGGGAGGCGGTAAACACTTCCGGAAGTAGCAGATGCTTGGCAATCAGGCGAAGCGATCCCCAGTACTGTTCTAAACTCTGAACTCCAGAGGGGACTTGTCGCGTTTGATGTGAAATCCAGGCATCAACGTCGCGTGCCAAATCGAGCCAATGTTCGAGGTCGTTCGAATCGTGGACTACGACGGATTTCCAGCCCTCGTTCGTGGCCATTCTTGAGGCCCATGTGTCCTTCTTGTGCCATGGGCGCGGCGTAACGAATACAAAAGTTGTTTCACTTCGCTCCACGGTACCCAATTGCTTGGCTCGCAGCGATATGTCGCTGTTCGCCTTAACTTCGGGGTCTTGATTCGTCCCCATTTCCCAAACACTTCTCCCGGCAGGGACAAACTGATTACCGACGGTGCATTCAACGATGCCATCAAATCCGGGACGAACAGTCTGCTCATTTGCCGGAATATTAAGTCGGTTGACGTCAGGAACGGTTTTTCGAACCAATTTTCGGACGAGTAAAGGCAGCCGCCGCGAAGCAACCTCTGTGTCCGCCCACTGGTCCAAGTGAGTTGCGCGTGTCCACGGCATTTAACCAACTCTCTAAATTATGATGGTTCGAATCCGCGAATCATATGCCAACGAACACTACGTGTCGACGATCAAGTAACCCGATATTCGTTGTGTTGTTTGCTGCAACGTGAGTCCCCCGATCTCGGCGGTGACCACACGAAATATCAGGAGATTGTACTATGCACAGGGAGGATTGAGGTGTTTTTCGTTTAACCTTCAGCCGCAGGCGTACGCTTCAAACAAGGCCGCGTGCGCGTACGCCTGCGGCTGACGGTTAAACGACTCAATCCTGACCGCGCGAAGAATAACGTCCCCCGCTCAGTGTCTGTTACGGATAGACCTGCTTCCAGTCATTTTTCATATCCACCACCGTCCAGCCGCGGCTGGCTGCCTCATCCAGTCCTCTGGCGAGCCGTCCGACTGATGACTCGCGGTCGTAGGCAAATTCACGCTGAGCATCGGTGTGATGAACGAGCAGACCGAAGCGAGCTCCTGATCCGGAAGTCGTCCACTCCAGCATCTGGAAGTCGCCATCAGAATTGCCGAAGGCCATGACGGGACGTCGGCCGATGTGTTGCTGAATCCCGACTGGCTTGCCCTCTTTGTCATCAATGAAGTTGAGCTCAGGAAGCCGCACAAGAACCGGCTTCCCATCGCGCACTTCGTATTTGGTTTTGATGCTGCTGCCCACAACCTGCTCAGGCGGAATGCCGTAAACTCGTTCACTCCACGGACGCATGAATTCGATACCACCACCAGAAACGATAAAGGTCTTGAAGCCGTTCGCTCGCAGATAGGCCAGGACCTCCAGCATGGGCTGATAGACCATTTCTGTATAAAGCTTGCCTGTCTTCGGGTGTTTGGCAGTCGTGATCCAAGCGGTGACAATCTTTTCGAATTCATCTGTCGTCATTCCTGCGTGAGTCGCCATCACCAGTTGCGCCAAAGAATGTTCTCCACCTGCCAACGCAGACTTTATGTCGCCTTTCAGGATGGACGCAAATGGTTCCTGTGTCTTCCATTCCGGGTGCTGCGGCGCAAGTGCTTTGACGCGGTCGAACACAAAAAACGCCTGAAAGTACATCGGCTGTTCAGTCCAGAGGCAGCCGTCATTGTCGAACGTGGCGATGCGTTCAGCCGGTGGAATAAAGTTCGGCGAGTCAGGCTGCGTGATCTTTTCGACGAAATCGATAATCGACTGTTTGGCTTTGCCGTCGTTCCAGGAAGGCAAAGGATCTGCCGCACGAGCATTGGACGTCGTGAACACCAGAGCGCCAAAGACGATCGAAAAGAGCATACCGGAAAATCGCTTCTTAAACATTGTGTTGTCGCCTCATTCTAATGGCTCGAATACTTCACTATCGATTCTGATGTTGCTCGACTGTCAGTGCGGTTGAACAATTTATTGATTTGGTGGCAGTGTAGGGTGGGACAAGTGGCTGGCAAGCCGCGCCGGCCCACCATTTTTCAGTCGCTTGGTGGGCCGGCGCTGCCGCTTGTCCCACCCTACAAATCGTGCCGCCTCACCTATTAGTCAGCCGTGGCCCGCGTGGTCCAACACTATTCGGACAAAGCTTTCTTCGCTTTCATGTCCTTCCTGGCCGCATCTTCTTCGGCTTTAACCGCCAGTCCCATTGGTTTCACGTCGATGACGACCTGATGGATTTTGCCAGTGAAGGCGTTGTCGCGTTCCTTGTAGTCCGGCGTCACTGGTGTGGCGTCATCCACGCCAATGGCCGCTGTCTCGTCCGCAGAAAAGATCATCGGCTGTGTACGTTCAATCCGTCCGCTGGCGACCTTCCGGCCATCGACCATAACCGTGGCCAGCCCGCCTTTGGCCAGACCGCCACCATCATAGTCAAAGTTCATGCGAATGGTGGCCTTGCCCGGTGCCACAGCCTCTGTGGCAGCGACCCTGAATTCCTGAAGTCCAAGAAAGTTGTAGCAATAGACCGGCTTTCCTTCCTTGAGGTAGAACGACCAGCCACCGAAACGTCCGCCCTGAGCCAGCAACACACCATTCGCACCGCCCTCGGGAATTTCTACGTCTGCCGTGATCGAAAGTGAACGGTTCTTGATGTTGATGAACACGTTTTCGCTCATCGAATCCATACCTGGCGAAAGCGTCAGCGACGTGCGTCCGGCCATCAGATCTGGTCGACCTGCTGTCGCTGCGTTGACGCGATCGACGACGCGATCATCGATCGGCAGTACGCGATATTTAATTGCTTCTTTGATGAAGAGATCCTGCATTTCCTGCAGCTTGGTCGGATGAGTACTGGCCAGGTCATTCACAAGACTGAAGTCGTTCCGCGTGTCATAAAGCTCCCAGATGTCCTCCTGTAACTTTCTCCGCGGCTCCATTTCCCACGGGGCACGGTGAATTGTGTCGGCAAACCAGCCGTCGTGATAGATGGCGCGGTTGCCGAAGATCTCGAAATATTGCGTCTTGTGGGTACTTTCTGCATCTGCATTGTCAAAAGTGTAAGCGATACTCACGCCTTCAATCGGGGTTTGCAAGACACCGTTAACACTGGTCGGTTCCGGCAGGTTTGCGGCTTCGAGCACGGTAGGCGCAACGTCGATGACATGGTGCCACTGAGAGCGAATTTCGTTTCCGGCTTTTATGCGTCTGGGCCACGAGACGATCATACCGTTGCGTGTACCACCGTAATTGGATGGAATCTGCTTCGTCCACATGAACGGCGTGTCGCCCGCAACTGCCCAGCCCGCAGCCATATGCGGATATGTCGAAGGACCACCCCATTCGTCGTAGTGTTTCAGCATCTCCTGGACGGTTTCCTCAACCCTGTTAAAATACGTCATCTCGCTGAACATACCGTTCATCCCGCCCTCGGCGCTGGTACCGTTGTCGCCGAGGATGTAGAAGATCAACGTGTTGTCGAACTGGTCGATGTCTTTCAGCGAGTCGAACAAACGTCCGATCTCATGGTCGGCGTATTCTCCGAAGCCGGCATAGACTTCCATCTGCCGTGCAAACAACTTTTGTTGATCTGAAGTGAGTTTGTCCCAATCCAAAATGGCTTCAGGTTTGTTGGCCAGCTTCGTCCCCTTCGGCACGACACCCAGCTCGATCTGTCGCGCCAGTGTCTGTTCGCGGAGTTTGTCCCATCCTTCATCGAACCGACCTTTGTTCCTGTCGATCCATTCCTGTGGCACGTGATGCGGTGCGTGGGTCGCTCCTGGAGCGAAGTACATGAAGAACGGCTTGTCCGGCGTGAGCGACTTCTGGAATTTCATCCAGCCGATCGCCTTATCAGTCATGTCGGTCATGAAATTGTAGCCGTCATAATGCGGCGTAGGAATTCGAGTCATGCCGTCATAGATCGTAGGATTCCACTGGTCTGTTTCGCCGCCATAGAAACCGTAGAACTTGTCGTAACCCGAACGGGTGGGCCAGCGATCTGTAGGACCGGACGGACTGACTTCCCACGGTGCTGTTTCGTGATTCTTACCAAACATGGCGGTGCTGTAGCCATTCAGTCGCAGCATCTCGGCCAGCATGGCATCGTTATCGGGGCGTTGTCCCGTGTTGCCTGGAAACGCCGTCGCAGTTTCAGTGATGCTTCCCATGTTTCCCATATGGTGGTTCCGTCCGGTGAGCAATGCCATTCTCGTGGGCGAACACAACGCCGTGGTGTGGAACTGGTTGTAGCGCAAACCCTGCGCGGCCAGTCCTTCCGCCGCAGGCATGCGCACCGGGCCACCAAAGGCGCTGGGCATTCCGAAACCCATATCGTCCACGAGGACAATCAGTACGTTCGGCGCTCCGTCGGGCGCTTTAATCTGGAATCGCGGCGGAGGTGTCGCGTCGCGTGCATCCAGGATCCTGCTGTGAGGAATCTTCGGCTCCGCAATGGGCAGCGATGTTCGGTCAAGCTTCGCGTCCCGAGTCCCCGGCGTTTGCGCCAAACCTTGCGGCGTGATGGCCACAAAGCATACCACGACGACGAGAGGGCAGACACTGAACCTGAAATTCATGGTTTTCATGATTGTTCCTTATTGTTGGCGCGATTTGTTTGTTGATCTGTTTGAGGTCGGTGCAAATCAGCGATGCAAAAACAGTTACAAAGACCAACAGTTCGGAAAGATTCAGTATGACAGTGCTTCCTTGCCGCAGGATATCTTCCTCGACTATCTTGCAGAAGCCATCGAGCAGAACAATTGTGGAGTATTTCCGGAGAGAAGCATTGAACGCAGATCAGGACGAGGCAGAACATGGAATCTGATGCACTTCAGGCAACGATTATCGGTCACACAGTTGCAACGGCGGTTCGCCAGTATACTTCGGTTGACGTGTCGCGCGCAAACATTCATGTTCGTTGCGGGTAGTCGCTCAAAATTCGCGGACGAAACCGTCGGTCTGCTGCGAAGTCGCCTCCGTGCTGCGTCGAGCGCGCTGACTGTCGTCATCAGCACTGCATATTTGAGCAGCCTTGCGAGCGGAAGGTATGCCTTCTGGCTGCTGCGCAGCAGGCGTCTGCTGATACTTGCTTTCAGCCGGGTTGTTCTTCGAAGTCGAACACCTGTATTATAGCGTCAACTCCGGATGCAGGAGTCAATTGTCCTGGGTTTCGTCGTTGTGCGGTTGGCCCTGATGATGCACACGTTGAACATGTGATTTTGAAATGATTGGCAAAACAGCGCTCGAACCGGTTCCCGAATGCCGTCCCAATTCAACGCGGATGAAAGAATGAATTGCGAGGCCGATCAGAAGCTGACAACGCCACGCAAACCAAGCAGCACAGATGAATCGACAGACTCGCGAGCTGGTGTCAGGAACTGCGCGTCGCCCGTAAGACTGAACCATTTTGTGACTGCGACGTTGTAGTACAGTTCCGTCCCATACCCGTCGCCGACACCCCCAAGTGCAGCGGACAGAAGGGGGGCGAGATTTGAACTGGTACCAGAATAATAGAAGCCGGCACCAAAGGTATCATCTTTCCGGCCGGGGATCATACTGTTTCCGCCGACCCCACCGCTCAGGAACCATCCGATCGGATTTGTCTTTTCGTCGGCGATTCCAGCACGACCGAAAAGGCCCCAGCCGCGTTTTGGATCATTTTTGTCTACAAAAAGAAACTGATCGAAATTGTAATACAAAGACCACGAATCATTTTGCCGCGCGATAGGAACACTCGGAAGTATAATACGAGGATCCTGTGTCAGGCTGACGTAGTTACGACTGCTCCACGTACCGCCAATCAGCTGGTGTCCGGGGAGTCCGAAAAATGTCGTCGGAAGTCTTAATTCGGGAACCAGAACTACGCCATCTCTGAAGAGTTCGCTGATACCGACGGTACCCGCGGTATCCGTCGCGTTGAGCGCCGAAAATGTGAAGACGGGCTCCAGGTCCTGAAGAATGACGAACCCGGCTCCGAGCGTTGAATACGGAGTGGTCCTCAGACCAATCGGCGTCGCAACAAACGCCACATTTGAGAATTGCCGTATACCTCGACCGCTGGCGAAAGCATTCTGATCCCCGTCCAGGGTATCCAGCTTACCAGCAAACACGCCGAATGTTTCAGAGAACATCTGAGTGAACAGCACGTTGGTGAGATAGAGCGTTTCGCTGTCTGCAACAGGCAGATCGGCCGCTACGTTCGGCGGAAAGAATGTTCCTGTCGTGCCAGCCATCGACTGACCAAATCGATGTTCAGCGCGCACTTTAACGAACATACCCTTCATACCCAGAAGTTTGTCACCGTCGATATTGGCGATATAGTCTCCGTGCCCCGAATATCTTCCCGACTGATTGATGCCACCATCGACAACTCCCATATAAAACTGAGCGACATTCGCATTGAACACGATGCCGGAATCTGCGAGGGATTTTTGAACGTCACTGCAGCTGTCGAAGAGTGGCGACGAGGTCAGCGGCGGAATGCAGCCGAATAGCGACTCACCACAACTATTACCTGCGTCACTGTAGACGCCGGATTCTGCCGCGCAACTGTCTGATACTGCCCCTGACGTTGTTGAGCATCCACAGGAGTTCACGCTGGCCTGACATACCTGATCACAGCAAATCATCGTGACAGGTAAAACACCTATAATTCCGATCGTCAGACGAACGACCATGTCACGCCATAGTGCATTGGATTCCATCGACGTTCTGAACATAAGCATGATTGCACCCCGACCGCGACGACCCAAAAAATGGAGGGTTTTACATTTCTGTAGTTGTCGACCGTTAATCGGAGGCCCCGCACTGTTATTCAGGATGCCGGGCGATACTTAGGACAAGCTGTGACAGCGGGCATCTTACACACAGAAAAGTCAGTATCTTCGGACAGCTTCCGCAATGGAAGATTCGGCAGTTATTGCCGTTCCCGGGTTAAACCGGAATCCATAGTGGCGCCTGCCGGGCGTCGCTGCAATTGGCGGAATTCCCCGCCAGTACGACAATCCTTCAGGGAATTCGCGCCGTGCGCTTGCAAACGCCTGGATCCTGCTGAAAATGGTCCTCCGTATAAAGCTCGGCGTATGGGATGTTTTCCCTGGAGAGCAGTGCAGGACGTTAGGTTTTTATGTTCCTCTTAACCGGAGAATATTGTGCGAGTTTTTTTTTCTCTTATGCTGTCGCTGATACTTTCTCCGATCTCACAGGCATCGGAATTCGATGATTTGGTGAAGCATGTTCCGCGCGGCGGCAACGCTGTCATGGCCATCGATGTGGCAAAGACGCTTGCGGCACCGATCGCAAAGGCGAACGGTTGGGACAAGAAGATCTCGGACAGCACAAACCGTCCTATGTATCTTCCGCCGGAAGCGGACAAAGTTCTTGCGGTTGCTCAGTTTGATATTGTTCGCGACTTCAACCGCGGTTGGGACGTCACGCTGTTTGGTCTGACTGAATCCATTCCGCTGCGTCTCGTCGCCCGTGCTGAGGGCGGCTATTTGGACAAAATCGAAGGGACTGATGCGGTCTGGATCCCCAGTGATGCTTATGTGCTGCAGCCCGCAGAAAATACTCTCGTCATGCAGGCTCCGGCCAATCGGCAGGCCGTCGCACGCTGGATCGATCGGCATAAGAACAGCCATGTGTCTGAGATTCCGGAATATCTGGGTGTGGCGGTCTCCGCGATGAAGCGAGATCCGCAAATCGTCATGGCACTTGATGCCAGTGACGCTCCTCAGACACACCGCGTGAAACAGCAGCTCGAAAAATCGGGCTTTATCGAAAAGCATGACCTGAATCTTGATCAGATGACGACGCTGGTATCGGGGCTCCGCGGCGTAGTCCTCGAGGTGTCGTTGACCGACAAAATTGCGGCCACGGCCCGGATCGATTTCTCCGAAAAAGTCACGTTGAACAGCAACGTCGCCAAAGCCCTGGTTCTTGCGGCACTCGACGCCCGACAAATGTCACTTCCCGGTTTGGATTCGTGGAAATGTGCCGTCGTTGGCAAGTCCATCGTGATGGACGGTGATCTCCCGATGGATTCGCTGCGTCGCCTGCTGAGTCTCATGGAACCACCAAGTACAAAATTCAGCAGCTTGAAAGATGCAAATGTTGAAACCGCGTCCGGGGACGACATGGCTCAGAACTCGCTTGAGTATTTTCAGGCGACACAGGCGTTAATGAAAGACCTGCGACAGAAAGCGGGCTCTTACACTTCGGATGCCTACTGGATTGACCGTTATGCGGGCAAAATTGACCGGCTGCCAATATTGCACGTTGATGATGACCTGCTGGATTATGGTCAGAAGCTTTCCGAAACGCTGCGTGTTATGTCCGGGAGCCGTAAGATGACCAATCTCCAGGGTGGAGCGGCGGCGCGGGGCGAACTGAGCACAGGCGGTATTTCGTACGACTCAGGCTACGGCTACGGAAACTACAGTTATTCGACACCGCGATCCCGTGAGACAGCCGCCGGGAATGATCGCGCTAACGCCGCAGCATCAGGGACTGCAGTTAAACTACAGGGATGGAATCTCATCGACAACGCCACCACAGAAATCCGCCGTGAGATGACGAAGCGTTACAATCTGCAATTCTGAGATCCGGACGCCGAATTCGCCACACTGCGTTTCTGTACCTGGACACCGTTGAATGTCAAACGTTCAGACTGATGCGTGCGTGTCGATGCATTTCTGTTCACACAGCCAGTGAGCAGTCAACGGCTGCATACCGGACATCGTTAGCGGATCGTTTTCCGGGCATCCACTCGCACGGCATCCTCGTTCCCGAGGCTGACTTTCGTCGAATCAGTCGGCGGGGGAACGGCCTTAAACATGACTGTTGCGAGTGGAGGGACAGTAATCACGATGCTCACTGGTTTTCCATGAGCAGGGTTATTTTTTGAATAGACGCCGCCCTGATTGCCGAGCCCGGCTCCACCGTACCATTCGGCATCGCTGTTAAATATTTCTTTGTAGTAACCCGCGCAAGGGGCTCCGAGACAGTAGTTGTCGCGTGGTGCGGGCGTCAGATTGCTGACCACCAGAATCGTCTCGCGGCGATTCCGGGTTTGGCGCAGAAATGCAACGACGCAATTTGTGTGATCGTCACCGACAAGCCATTGAAATCCTTCGGCGACCACATCGCCGTCGTGCAGTGCGGGTTCACTGCAGTAGAGTCGATTGAGGTCGCAAATCATGCGACGAATACCCTCATGCGTATCGAACGTCCGGAGAATCCAGTCGATCTCTGCGTCGTGATTCCATTCGGTCCACTGTCCGATTTCAGTCCCCATGAACTGCAGCTTTTTCCCTGGTGCAGCAAACTGCCCCGACAACAGAACTCGCAGGTTAGCGAACTTCTGCCATGTGTCGCCGGACATCTGAGACAACAGCGATTGTTTGCCGTGCACGACTTCGTCATGCGACAAGGGCAGGACAAAATTCTCCGAGAACGCATAGATTCCGCGAAACGTCAGGTCATTGAGATGATATTGGCGGTGGATCGGATCGCGTCGCATGAACCGCAGCGTATCGTTCATCCACCCCATATCCCATTTCATCGTGAATCCCAGCCCCCCGGTATAACACGGACGTGAAACGCCGGGCCATGCCGTAGATTCCTCAGCAACGGTGATTACGCCTGGAAATTCCGCATGGATCAACGTATTGAAGTGTCGCAGAAAATCGATCGCGTGCAGATTTTCACGCCCACCATACTGATTGGGAATCCATTGTCCGGAATCGCGTGAATAGTCGAGGTACAGCATGGAGGCAACGGCATCAACACGGATGCCGTCGATGTGATATACGTCGCACCAGAATCGGGCGCTGGAAATCAGAAATTCAGTGACTTCGCGCCGACCATAATTGAAGATCAGCGTGTTCCAGTCCGGATGATAGCCCAGTCTCGGATCAGAATGTTCGTACAGGCATGTCCCGTCGAACATTGCGAGACCGTGTGTGTCTGTCGGAAAATGCCCGGGAACCCAGTCCAGCAGAACGCCGATTCCGCGCTGGTGCATGTGGTTGACGAAGTACTGAAAATCCTGAGGTGATCCAAATCGCGAGGTCGGTGCAAAATAGCCGGTCGTCTGGTAGCCCCACGAACCATCAAACGGATGTTCGGTGACCGGCATCAGTTGCACATGCGTGTAACCAGTTTCGAGTACATAGTCAGCGAGTGCATGGGCCAGTTCACGATAGTTAAAATAAGTTCGCCCGTCATGAGGACGCTTCCACGACCCGAGATGCACTTCATACATGGAAACTGGCGCTTTTAGCCAGTCAGTCTGAGAACGGTGCTGCAACCATTCATCGTCGCTCCACTGAAAGTCGCGTAAACTCCAGACGATTGAGGCGGTCTGGGGACGCATTTCATGATAGAAAGCGACAGGATCAGTCTTCTCGAGCAGATTGCCACTTTGCGTTCGAATCGCGTATTTGTAGCGAGTTCCGGGGAGCACGCCCTTGATGACGCCGTGCCAGACGCCGTTGTCGCTGGAGTTGAGCCAGTCGCGGCCAAATGTCCACCCATTACCATCGGAAATCACGGATACTTCGCGGGCATTCGGAGCCCAGACGGCAAATCGGACTCCACCTTCCACCAGGTGAGCACCCCAGTAACGATACAACGTAGTCGCGTCCGCAGCCTGATCGAACGTGGTGGTACGTATGCTTGAGTCGGTTGTCGACAGCGGTGTGGTATGTTTTGACATGGCGTCTGAATCAGATCCGAATGAAACGGAAGAGGTCGCAGTTGCCGACCATACCTGTTGAGAATACAAGCGGGAATTGTCCCTAACATCCAGTGAAGACACAACCGGAATGATACTTCCACCTGCTGTGTTATTTAAACTGATACGATATCCGGAAACTGTCAGGGATTAACAATGTCTCCCGTATCTTGCCGCCGGGTCTCCCACAGTCTTGTAAACAAACGGCTTAATTGCAGTGTCTTTCCAGCATCCTCCTCAGCCTCAGGTGCGCGTGATGCATTGACGGATTCGCAGGTTTCTCGCATTGGGCGGGATTCCACAGATGCCAATTGCACCGCAGCCATCGTGGATGCTTCCAACCCACCCGGCTCATCAAGTCGTCGTTTGGCCCGGGCAAGCAAATCATCAGAGGCGCGGTCGGCGCTGGAATTTTCATGGCTCCCGGCGCTGCCAGATTCGCGTCCACTCCGTTCATGTTCAAAAGTTCTGCCGGTCTGTTGAAATTCTCGCATCTCTGCACGCAAACCTGCCAGCGTTTCAACGATCGGAAATACGTCTGAGTCATCTGCAGAATCCAGCGCTCGCAAATCCAATTCAATCCGATCGACAGGAATCGGCAATGTGAAGAAGCCACCTGCCGAAATCTGGCGGGGCGCTGTCGATGGCTTCGCGCCGCTGGGCAACACTGGCTCCGCAAGTTCCGTTTCCTGCTCGATCACAGACTCACGCTCGGTCGTTTCAGGGAATATCAGCTGACCATCATGCCATAGCTTCAAAGCCGGGACTTCAGAAACCTGGCCAGCGGCCTGCGGTTCCTGCTGAATCGCAACAAAAGCTCCGGATTCGATCTCGAGTGAGTTTTTCCGAATCTGATCCAGCAGAACTTCGTCAGTCGTCCGCGTGACTGGAATGTGATCAATGGATAACGACCTGAGTCGGTTCGGCATGGATTCAAACGGAATCCCAGCATGGATTGCGGAAGGTGTCCCCGAAACCGCCGACATTCCGTGCCGATCAGACAATCCAGAGGAAGTAATACCCGGCGGAATTTCACGCCCCAGAGCGATCCACGTATATCGATCAAACACGGGCGTACAGACCGATTGCCGCGAATCGCCCAAATCGATGAAGTCAGTAGTTGGCGTGTAAACGAATTTGTTGTCGCGTGGTTCGCTGAGCGTTTGCCCTTCTGCCGTTTCAACGGGCCCGATCCACGTTTGTGCAGATGCCGGGACCTCTGCAGGGAGGGGCAGATCAACGTCATCTGCCGCTGACTCCGGAATTGATACGTGGGCATTCCCGTCGATCCAGTAAATTTCCAGCCCGTCGATACCAGTACCTGATGAGGCTTCTGAGTCCCCGAAATTCTCAATAGACACACTGTCTGAAGACGACTCGGCAAAGAATCGACGCCCGACTTCGAACGTGGTTCGCGACTCTGCACTGGTCGCAGGTGTGGCAGTTGAGGCTTCTTCTGCGATGGTTTCCGCAGGTAAATCAGCAGATGGTGGGGCAACTGCCGCACTTGATCGCAACACTGGACCACCAAATTCAACGACACCGGGTGCCAGGCTGGCACAATTCGATGTCGGCTCACATTCTGTGGCAACAGGTGATTTCGCTGAACAGGATCGATCGGCACTGCGCGTTCCGAATTCCACGACGCCCGCACTCCCGGACAACTGCATGGGCTGCTGCGATACAGACGACAGCGGGTTTGCGATGGTTGAAATATCAGTGGAAATATCAGTGATGTCTGAGTCGGGCGAAGCGTTCCAGTGATACTGGAGATGCTGCAGACGACCGAGCGCCCTGCGTACAGACTTTTCGCTGGTAATCAGTTCATCATTCTGCATTGCGACGACAAGTGATTCGTCGGCAAGCAGACTGAGGCAGCGTGGAATCCCTGCGGCAGCCGATGATATCAACTCCAGCGCTGACGTTGTGAATACCTGCGACAGGCGGCCTCCGACAAGTTCAATTTGTTCCTGCAGGAAGCGCAGCGATTCAGAAGACCTGAATGGCTCCAGGAACGCATGGCAACGAATTCTGCGGCTGAATTCGGCGTACTCCGCCCGCGCAAGCTGTTCTTCGAACACGATGGGGGCAGAGACGAGACAGCGGACCAGATCCCGACCATTCCATTCTTCTTCGGTACAGGCCCGTAATTCATTTAAAACCGGGAGTGGTACCAGCTGCGCGTCATCAATCAACAACAGCACAGGCCCCCAGAGTTCGGCTGATCGGCGGAGCTGTTCCAGAATTTCGCTCCGCGACTCCTGCAGTGAAGAGGCCGAAGTGACAGTCCGTGACAGCTCGGCTGTGCCCGCTCTTTTCCGGGAAGCCTCCAGCAATACGCTGAAAAGTTCTGCGGATGTCGACAGACTGGCTCCTGAACAGACGATCGCTCGGCCCTCGTTCGAGATCTGTTGCTGAATGTGTCGCAGCAACGAAGTCTTACCGCTGCCTGGAACGCCGGTCAGAACCGCGATCCCCAGATCTGAGCGCAGTGCGTGCAACAGTTGGGGCAGAATGTTCCGGATCGACTCCGAAACAAAAAACGCTCGACCTGCATCGGCAGAGTGGAAAGGCTGTCGATGAAATCCAAAATGCGATACGTACATGTCCAATCCGTCCCTGGATGTCGGTTCGTTCCGGCAAATTCCGCCGGTAAACTCGTCGCGCGGTATCCCCCGTTTCATCATCGAACGTGCGTAACCGAGTTCTTTAACGCAACCGCTTTCTACGGCAACGACATGCCATTCTGCGCGGTCGCCGGAGTTGTAAAGCTGACCGAACCCGCCACCTGCCCGAACTATCTGCCCTGCCGATAGTCTCGCTTGCCATCGCAAACGTGCGAATTTCCCCAAAAGCGTCAGAGGTTCAGCAGGATCATCGTTTCCTGTCTCCTAATTTTCTGTGTCAGCACATCAGGTCATTTCGTATTGCGACGATCCTGCAATGGCACAAACCTGACGGGTGAACTTCGCCGGATAGACGCAGTGCCTCAGCCGGTCTGCGTTAAATGACTCAACACCGCCGCCGTAGTGGGCGAACGAATGATCCCATTCTCTGTAATGATGGCGGTGATCAGTTCGGACGGCGTGACATCAAAGGCCGGGTTATAGACATCGGTCTTTTCCGGAGCCGTTTGCTTTCCGAAACCGGCGACGACCTCGTCGGTGGCGCGATTTTCAATCGGTATGGAATTTCCGTCGGGCAAACTCAAATCAAAGGTGCTTGACGGTGCCGCAATGCAGAATGGGATCCCATGGTATTTCGCAAGTACCGCAACACCGTAGGTACCAATTTTATTGGCGGCATCTCCGTTTGCGGCGATACGGTCTGCACCTGTAATGACAATTTGCACCCGTCCTTCTTTCATGACCTGCGCGGCCATGTTGTCACAGATCAGAGTGACGGGAATTCCACGTTGCTGAAGTTCCCAGGTTGTCAGTCGTGCGCCCTGAAGCAACGGCCGGGTTTCATCGGCAAAGACGTGAATTTGTTTGCCCTCTGCGGCCGCCTGAAACATGATCGCGAGGGCCGTGCCGTCACCGGCGGTGGCCAGAGCGCCCGCATTACAATGAGTCAGAATGGACATGCCCGAACTCAAAAGCGGGCTGCCATGTCGGCCAATGGCCGAACACATCGCCTGATCCTCCGCCTCGATTTGCCTGGCCTCTGCAAGTAAATAATCGTGGCAGGCTGCGGCCGATTGAGCCGCTGCACTTCGTGCATGTTTCTGCATGCGATCCAGCGCCCAGAAGAGATTTACCGCCGTTGGTCGACTCGTCGAAAGATAAGCGGCCACGCGATCGACTTCATTCAGGAATTCATCAAGGGAAAAATTTCGAGCCCCCTGAAGGCCGAGCACAAGTCCATAGGCGGCAGCGACGCCAATGGCCGGAGCTCCACGCACCTGCAATTTCCGGATGGCGTCCCAGGTGTCGTCCGCCGTGGTACAGATGATATTCCCAACGTGTGTCGGAAGTTGCGTCTGGTCGAGCAAATGCAGTTGACCGCAAGCGTCGCCGGTCCAGAAGAGAGTCTTGTACACGTGAGTTTGCCTCAGTTCGTTTCATCCAGGGTCGGGCCGAAAGTTGCCGCGATCCGCTGGTCTGGATTCGGGCACACCAAAATTAAAGCCGGATGTCGGTACCATTCCCAGTTGCGAACGTTCGAAGAACCATTTCAATTCCTGAGGTCCCTTGTTAAGAGCATTCTCCAGTTCATCGGCGTCCGCGTAATCAGCCACGACGGCCTCAATTTCACTCACCACACGATCCGTTTCGTCAGTTCTTGGTCGTTTTTCCAGCACCCAAAGCTGTCCAGTCAATCCAAGCAATTTCAGATATTTCTTCTCTGGACCAAGGCTGCTGGCATCGGTGATCTGGCGAAATTCTGACAGCGCCTTTTCTGTATCCGGCACAGCTCCCGACATCAATGCGATTCCCAGACGCAGGCGCGCAAGATCAGCCAGAGGACTTTCGCCGAAATTCGAAATTACCGCTCGCCATGCGGCAACACGCGTCGGCTGCAGCATGGCAAAGGCAAATTGAGCTTCCGCCGTAGCCTGTTTTTCGATGGTTACAGGCAGCTGCGGTTCCGGAACGCGGACTGGATTTTCCATCCGTCGTCCCGCCACAAAAGAAATCACGAACATCGCCAGAAAACCCAGAGAAACACGCCTGGCCTGCGGCAACCACGGTTTCCATTGACCAAACAGACTGTTGCCGTTTCCCAGTTTTGCGTTAATCGGAACAGAATCAAGACGTTTCAATTCTGCTTCCAGCTCAGCCGGTTCCTGAAATCGGTCTTCGGGTTTCTTTTGAAGCATGCGATGCACGACGGCGCATAATTCTTTTGGAAGGTCACCCCGAAACGTATTTAAGGGCAACGGCTCTTCCTTCAGATGCTGAACAGCCACGGTAACTGAGTTCTTGCCGGGAAACGGTGGACGTCCGGCGAACATATGGTAGCAGGTGACGCCGAATGAATACTGATCACTGCGATGGTCCAGCTTATCACCCTGTATCTGCTCTGGACTCATGTACCACGGCGTTCCCATCGTCGTGCCGATCTGGGTCAGATTCATCTTAGGAGTGGATGGCTGATTCAGCTGAGCGAGACCGAAATCGGTTACTTTCGCAATGCCGTGGCGCGTGACCATCACATTTTCAGGCTTAACATCGCGATGCACGATTCCTGCCTCCGCCGCTGCATGCAGGGCGGCGGCGATCTGCTGCATCCACTTCAATCCGGTACCGTAATCCGGTGGTCCATGCTTCCGGATCCACTGGCTGAGATTCAGGCCTGGGACATATTCCTGCACGATGTAATTGATACTGCCCTCGCGGCCAGTGGTGATGATCTGGACGAGATTTGTATGATTCAGGGCACCGGCGGCGCGTGCTTCCAGTTCAAAACGTTTCAGCAAAAGTCCACTGTCGCCGCTGAGCACATCATTTTTAAGTACCTTGACGGCCACATTGCGATGCAGCGACGTCTGTTCCGCAAGATACACATCAGCCATCCCGCCGCTGCCCAGTCGTCGCAGCAAGAGAAACTCGCCAATTCGCACATTGCTGAGATCGTCGGCAGGCTGATCAGAGTTTTCGGTTGATTCGTTCGATGACATAAACTGGAAATGCCCAACGAGCTGCCGGAATAAATGTGATAAGCTCCTGCGAGCCCCTTGTTGCGGGTCGCATATCACTCCAATATCGATGAAGCCGCCGGTTTCGGCAATCGTTCGCCCGTGAGAAATCAGCACTCGAGCCGATTTCTCGCACTTGCAGCCAGCGCAGCGACGCTTCGGTGCCAATCATTTCGCTCGCGATTGTCAATTCAGAATTTCTGATACACTTCACCAAATTCACCATGCGAGCGGTTCGGCGGCCCGGCACGTTGACGCGGAGTGGATCGTCGCCCCAGTTGAAAAACAAACAGGATTCGTAACATTGGCAGAACACATGAATTCAGAAATTGATGCACTTTGGGCGAAGTATTCCAGGGATGATCTGTGGCAGGAGGTTTCGGAGTGGTGGGAGTCGGCCAGCCGAGCGCGTGTGGTGATGCTGCTGGCGATCAATCACAAAGGATCGCTGACGCTTGCCGAAATTATCGAGAAAGCAGGAGCATCAGAAGCCAACGTCCTCGGTGTGCTCAAAGAACTGCAGGATGAAGGCATTGTCCGAAGTCAAGGCATACCGGCAAATTTTGCAATCTTCAACGAGCCTGCTTTTCTGCAGCACATGCAAAAATGCTGTGAACGAACAGCGGTCGCTGCCGGGATGCTGGGGACGCTGGCAGGCTGGGCCAGCGGATCAGAATGAGATTAACGGCGGTGCACTGCCGATCGTACCATGCGAATACACCAGAAAATCAGAACTGCATTCAGCATGGTAAACACGATAAACAGCTCAAAGCCACCGACTGCAGCAGCGGCTCTTGTCGATGCCGCCAGCTGGTCCAGGTCTGCCTGACTCAATCGGACGATCTCACGCAATGAAGCCGTCCCAATCAGCATCATCACCATCACAATGGTGATCGCTGACAGCCAGCGGCTGCAGATGCAGGGGCGCTGCAACTGCAACAACCAAACAATCACCTGAAACAAACCGCTCGCCACGACCATCAGGAGCCACGGCAGACCAATGCTGCCGACCAATTGGGTCTGCACGGACGGCTCGAGCGTCGTCCAGTAACCCGTTGCACACGCAAACGCCAGGGTCAGACCGGCAATCGACACTGTCCCGAGACGACGGTGTTCGAGCCGGATCAATGTTGTCCGGTCGGACTCGCCCCCCGCTGTTGTCGAGGGAACAGCACAGGTTTCCGCGCCGCGAAGTTGCCAGCTGGCGAGGATACTCAGTGCGGGAAATGTGCCTGCCACCCACATCACAAGTCTTAACATCAAGGCCACAGAAGATCGAACTGTATTTCCCGAACGGTAAGCTTCAGGCCATGTGGTCGGATTGAGACCGAGCAAATGATTTGCAGTCCAGCAGAATGCCACGAACAGAAAACAGGAGGCAATACTGACCGACAGTCCGAGCCGCGCGGGAACAGACCAGTGACTGACCGTTCTGCTTTTGACAACATAAAGCAGATAGAACGCAGTCACCAGCACCGGAATCACCACCATCCAGCGCCATCCCAGGATCAGGTTCGCCGTATAGAATTGATGTCGATACAGGATCTGGACAAATAGCAACGGTGCAACACCCGCAGTGATGGCACCACTTAACGCAAACGGCATCCAGTCCCGCAGGATTGCGGCCAGCGGCTGTTTCGCGCGAGGGATCAGGCCGCCGCCCGGAAACAGCGTGGCCCACGCCAGCCACAAACTTCCGGCGAGCACGTACGACATCAGGAATACATGCATGACCAGTGTCAGCACATAGACGGCAAGGTAAAATGACAGGTGAGACTCAAAACCGAACGGAAAGATTCGTCCCATTATTCTTCACTCCCCTCGACTGCAGGGATGGCAGGAGTCACGGACGAAGGATCAAGGGCCACGAACTGGTTCTCGGACGCATCAGCCGGTTCTGTCCCTGCCTCATCAAGCCAGACCTGAATCTGTTGAATGACCTTGGAGTCAGTCTTATCGGGCCATGGATGTTGCCGTTTCATATGAACCCAGTGAATGTACTGCACCAGTGATTCCAGTTCTCGCGCCGTCCCTGCAAACGGGGGCATAAATGGCTTTGTATGCTGGAGTTTGGCGATATTCATGCGCATCTGGTTGGTATCCCACGATGCCGTAAGATGCGCCACAGCATTTGAGCCCTCCATTGTATGACAGACGGCACACTGCCGTCGAAATACCCTGGCACCGACAGCAACCGTTTCGTTGGGGAGTTGCTTCTCGTGGATGATCGGAAACGGATCCTTCGACACGCAGCCTCGGACTCTTAACTCAGCCACCTCTTCGGGCCGAATTCCGTTCGAATACAGAACCTGTCGGATCGTGTACGGTTTACGTGATCCTTCACGAACAAACTCGCCACCCGCCGTCGCCCCGAAAGCCAGTAACAGCAACAACGATGCGGTTGCTCCATTGACATACAGTCGTTGCAACCATAGTCCAACAAACGCATACCCGCCTATGGCCAGAGACGCTCCGACAGAAATCATAAAGAACAGCATCATGGCCGGACTGCCGCCCAATACCCAGCCGCGACTGTCCGCTGGCATTGAAAACAGAAACCAGAATCCAAGGAGTGGCATAGCCAGCATCGGCAGCATTAGATGCGCTGATTTGTGAATCAACTCCGAACGCTGTTCCCGGCTGAGATGCGGGATTATATTGACAACCACACAGCCGATCAGTGACGCGAGAGTCATGCAAACGATGGTGCGAAACAGGAGACTCGGCCAGAATCCCGGGTTGAAGAATCCATCCGCGATCGCATGCGTGGTAAGCCAGTTTCCCGGAGTCAGTTGCCACGACAAAATGCCGTTGATCCAGAACAGACTCATCCATGCGGCGAAAGCGTACAGAATCAGCAGCGTTAGACAGGTTCGGTCACTCAGTTGCGTGTGATACCGGTAAAAACAGTAACCAGCCACGACTTCAAGGCAGAAAAACGTCCACTCTGTGGCCCAAATCCAGTGGAAATTGAACACCATCAGGCCAATCGTGGGAGCGCTGATCTGAATCGACGTAAACCAGATGCCAACCCCCGTGAGTGCACCCAGGACAAAACTGATGAGTACGAGAACTTTAAAGTAGCCGTGCACAAAAATTCGCGCACTTTCGCTGCGGCTGGTCATCGCGAGCCACTGGAAATAGCACAACAGAATACCACCGCCGACGGCGAACTGAGCCAGAAATACATGTACAATTGCGACGGCTGCCATGACCAGTCCCGGCATCAGCGGCCCATAGTCATTTACAGGGTAAATCTCATGCATCGGGGCATCCCTTTCATCGATCGTTCCGTCGCGTAATCAGATGGATTCGTCAAACGAAATTCCTGCGTACGTTCGTCCGGTCAGAAAGCTGATTCTCATTGACGGTTGTTATGATCTATCGTGAAAACCTCAGGAACCCTGAGATGCGGCGGCCCGTCGGACACGGGTTCTTGCTTACTACGAACAGACAATTTTATCAGAGATCCACATTCATGGAGATGGTTGAAACGACAGTCTACAGCCTTGAAATGCGTGTCCCCTCAAATCGCATGGTGCCAGCTCCGCGAGAAGGCCTGAGCGTGGTCCACCTGACGACAGCCACGGTGGAATTCTATCGCCCACTGTACAACGCCGTAGGAAAAAAATATCGCTGGCTGAGTCGGCGAAAAATGACGGACGAACAACTTGCCGCTCTCCTGTGCGAACCCAAAAATGAGTTACATGTGTTATACGTTGACCGGACACCTGCCGGGTTTGCTGAACTGGATCGATTTCAGCCGGATGAGATTGAATTGGTCCAGTTCGGCCTGACCGAAGATTTTATGGGGCAGGGAATTGGTAAATGGTTCCTGCAGGAAATTATTGACACGGCGTGGAGTTACCGACCGGAGCGACTTTGGCTGCACACCTGCACGCTGGATCATCCTGCCGCGCTGCCCAACTACATCAAGGCAGGTTTTGTGCTTTATAAACAGGAGGTGATTTCAAGGGAACTGTAGGTCGCTGGCCAGCGACATCGAGGCCTGGTTCAGGTATCGTCGCGAATGATTGTCAACATGAGAAGGCGAGGCTCTTGCCGAGCCATTGCACAACATGGGAGGGCGAGGCTCTTGCCGAGCCGTCGCACCGCGGAAACTCACGGCTCAGCAGGAGCTTCGCCCTCCCGGAATCGGACGCCTCGACGAATTCCCGAAATCCGCGACTGGACCCGTGGCCGCGCGGCCTTCCCGGGGGACTTGTCACGGGGGCGCATGACGGTTATGTCTGGATGCAGGTTTCAGTGACCATACCGATCATTCCGGCTATAACGATTTCTCTGTGAACGTATTGCACAACCGGCTGTGACGCGCAACTCTTTGCCGCTGTGACACGATTCCGACATCCGATGAGTATGACAATCACGGATAATCGTTATCACTGGACCGGAATTCGTCAGGGAAGACTTCTTGAACATGCGCAGAATCTGCCGCATTATCTTTGCCGCGATCATGCTGACTGGTTGCGCTACTTCAGGGAAGCCGACGGCAATCCTTGATACACCCCGTACGTCCGACCCCACCCCCAAACAGCCTTCCGCACCGCAGACAGCAGAAGCGGCGATTGAACGGACCAGCTATCAGGCAGAAGTTACGGACGACAAGGCGGATATTCCTGAATCACAAGCAGAGCGTCCTGAAGCTGCCACCTCTGAGTTGCAAAGTGCCGCACCGGGAAAAGCGATGGACGCCGGACTGCACGCCGTCCAGTTCGATGAAGTCGTCAGTTCGGTGTATCAAAGCTACCCGTTGCTCGAATCGGCCCTGCTCAGCCGAAATATCGCCTGGGGTCAGCGCGTGGGCGCTTCTGGCGCATTCGACTTGAAACTCAAAGGCGCCAGTGAAAACGGCCCGCAGGGTTTTTATCAGACGTATCGTCAGAATATCGGCGTGGTGCAGCCCACGTACTGGGGCGGCGAGGTTTTTGCCGGCTATCGCATCGGACGCGGCGACTTTCAGCCGTGGTATCAGGAACGGCAGACCAACGGTGCCGGTGAATTCAAAGCAGGAGTTCAGGTTCCTCTCGCACGTAACCGCGATATTGATGCGCGGCGTGCTGAGCTCTGGAAAGCCGGATACAGTCAGAGTCTTGCCGAGCCTGAAATCCAGGCGCAGCTGATCAGCTTTGTCCAGGACGCTTCGTATGCCTACTGGGACTGGGTTGCGGCGGGCGAATATCATAACATCGCCAAACGTATTCTGACACTGGCGGAAGAACGCACGGGAAGAATCGAATCGCAGGTCAATGCGGGGCTGGTCGATCCGCCGGAACTTACCGACAACAAACGTCTGGTCTCAATCCGCCAGGCGAAGGTTGCGGATACGCGTCGAAAAATGCAGCAGACTGCGGCTAAATTGTCGGTATACTGGCGGGATGCTGCAGGTAATCCGATTGTCGCCACAGAAGATCAGCTTCCCGGTTTTCCGGAAACTCCTGTCATCGAAGTCGATGTGACCGCCAGCATTCAGCAGGCTCTGCAACAGCGTCCTGAACTCCGTGTGCTCGACATTCTGCGGCAACAGATCCATGTAGATTATTCAGAAGCCATTAATCAGCTGCAGCCGGAAGTGAACGCCGTGTTGTGGGGATCTCAGGATGTGGGTGAACCGTCGAGCAAGAAAGGCGATAAGACCCCGTTTGAGAGCGAAGCCTCTGTCTATCTGGACGTGCCGATTCAGCGCCGCAAAGCGCGCGGAAAAATGACTGAGTCGCAGGCCAAGATCGCACAGCTTTCTGCCAAACGTCGCATCACCGCAGATAAAATCGGGGTTGATGTGCAGATGGCGCACGCGGCGATTGTTTCCGCATGGGAGCAGGTGGACGAAACCGGCGAAGCATTGAAATATGCGGAAGATCTGGCCGTTCGAGAACGCAAAAACCAGGAGGCCGGACTTTCCGACCTGCTGAAAGTCACTCTGCGTGAACAGTACGCCGTTGAATCGGCAGAAAAGCATGTGGATGCGTTAAAACTGTACTTCGAATCCCGCGCCGATTATCGCGCGGCACTTGCGGAAGATCGACTGGGACGTTGATGCCGCTGCGAAGCAGCCGATCCACTTCCTCCGGTCGTGAAAGTGGTGGAAGTTGGCGAATCCCGGGTGAAACTTGAGCAATTCATCCATTCAGATAACCTGCGTTTATCAAACAGCTCGGGATGGATGCCAAAAACAACGAGGTGATCTGGGTTGGCCTCCATCGCCCGGGCGGACGCCGTGGTATAAGTCGGTCATAATGGAAGTGGCAAGCCATTAGGTAATCGAATGCAATCCATCCAGAACGAGTTTGCCCCAAAAACCACCGTACAAAAAATCGCTCAGCCTGCCAGCAGCAATGATTCTGCGAAGGTCGGGCATGATGCCGAAGTGGTTGACGTGGTTGTCATTGGGAGTGGTTTTGGGGGCAGCACGGCAGCGCTTCGCCTGACAGAGAAGGGTTATCGTGTGGCAGTGCTGGAAGCCGGACGCCGCTTTGATGAGCAGAGCCTTCCGAAAACCTCCTGGGATCTGCGATCATTCCTGTGGGCTCCTCTTCTGAGATGCTTTGGTATTCAACGAATATCGCTGTTGAAAAATGTCATGATTCTTTCAGGCGCCGGTGTGGGCGGCGGCTCCCTGGTGTATGGCAATACGCTGTATGTTCCCCCGCAGGCCTTTTTTTCAGATCCGCAGTGGGGCCACATTACGGACTGGAAGGCTGAACTCGCCCCCTTTTATGATCAGGCCAGCCGGATGCTGGGAGTGGTTCCGACGCCGGGCATTTCTCCTGCCGATGAAATTATGCGGGAGGTGGCCAGAGAGATGGGAGTCGAGAACACATTCCGTCCCACGCCAGTTGGTGTGTTTTTCGGCGAGCCGGGTGTCGAGTCCAAAGATCCTTTTTTTGGAGGTGTTGGTCCGCCAAGACGTGGCTGCATACAGTGTGGAGAATGTATGACCGGTTGCCGCCATAATGCCAAGAACACGCTGCTGAAGAATTATTTGTACCTGGCTGAACGTGGTGGCGCGACCGTGCATCAGCTGACCACCGTGACCACTGTCCGCCCCCTGGAAGATGGCCGCTACGCAATTGATACCGTGCAAAGTGATCGCCTGTTTAAAGGAAAATGGATTCATCAAAACAGTCGAACATTCATTGCTGGACAGGTCGTATTCGCCGCAGGCACGATGGGCACACAAAAACTCCTGCATCGAATGCGCGACGAAGGCCAGCTTCCCCGATTATCTCCACGACTGGGTGAATTGACTCGAACCAATTCCGAGGCCATCCTGGGGGCTCGTAGTTTTTCAAATGCCAAAGACTTTACTCGCGGTGTCGCGATCTCTTCTTCATTTCACCCGGACCCACAGACGCACGTCGAGCCGGTACGTTATGGTAAGGGAAGCAATGCAATGGGCCTGCTGACGACGGCACTTGCCCAGGGAGGCCAGCGGTTCCCGATTGTGACGTGGTTGCGCGAATTTCTGCGACATCCGGGCAAAGTCCTGCGAAACGTGAACCTTCGAAATTGGTCGGAGCAGACGATCATCGCCCTCGTGATGCAGACGCATGATAATTCGATCACCTGCTACACCAAACGTGGCTGGTTTGGTCGACGATTCACATCCAAACAGGGCCATGGCCAGCCCAACCCGACCTGGATCCCAACCGGCCATGAGGTCGTCCGACGAATCGCCCGCCAGATTCGGGGAGAGGCTTACGGAGGATGGAATGATGTTTTCAATATTCCGCTCACGGCCCACTTTCTGGGCGGTGCCCCCATTGGGGACTCGATCGAAAGCGGGGTGGTGGATCCATATCTTCGTGTTTATGCTTACCCTGGACTGCATGTGGTTGACGGTGCTGCGGTGTCCGCCAACCTTGGGGTCAACCCCTCGCTGACCATCACCGCTCAGGCCGAGCGTGCGATGTCCCTATGGCCCAACAAAGGCGACCAGGATCCGCGGCCGTCGATGAATGAACCCTACCAGCGACTGCAGCCGATTTATCCGAAGAACCCGATCGTGCCCACTTCGGCTCAGGGGGCACTCAGGTTTTAGCAGTACCATCATCGAAATCTCAAACAATACCTGCTGCCGAAATGTATGAATCCGGGGTTTTATGTTCAGCGCGGCAATGTCCCCGAACGTCCGATCGATGAACCGAAGAATGATCTGCACATGGATCGGTTGAGTTCGCAACGCTTTCTGGCGAACAGTCACAAACGGATGACGCCCCTGTTGGCGTACGCTCTGTATGTTCTGTTTCGCGAAGCGAATGAAGCGACGCCGAAAGTGAACAGGATGGAAGTGAACACGGCGCGAACTCGCCTGTTTAAAGGGGGCGCTCTGGTGCAGGCGACACATCGCCACCTCTGGTTCCGAGTGGCGAGCCACTGGCCCGGCGCGACGCTGCTGACTCGCGCAGTGAAGGCTGTGAATTTGTATGGGACGGCGAAGCGCCTGTTGAGCCGCGAGAATCGTGGAACGGGTGCCCTGCTTCGGCTCGGCGGGAGCCTCGCCCTCCCTGTATTCGGACAGACTCCCAGGGTCATCCCCCGTTTGCTACGCCGCCTGTGATACGCGTGATTCCGACTTTGGTCGATATTCCGGATCTGCGGTGCGGTCAATTTCAGTTGCGGCGGAGGCGTCTCCGCTGAGTAACCGGTGCGCGATGAGTTCCAGACGTCCCATTTCCGTATTCACCAGGCCTGCCCAGCATGCCATTTGTTCCCGAGGCAGTTCTGAAGGCACGACGATCGGAGTACCAGCGATCAAAACTACTCTGGAAAATGGCTTGGGGATTACCATGTCGGACCAGTTACCAGGAATCGCCCAGTAGCGATCACAGACCAGCGCTGTGGGTACAATGGGCCGTCCGGATCTCGATGAGATATAAACGATGCCTTCTTTCATCACGCGACGCGGGCCGCGCGGACCATCGGGGGTGATCGCCAGATGCAGGTCCGGACGACTCAGGATTTCGCTCACCGCTTCCGCACCCCCACGACTCGTGCTGCCACGCACCGGCTGAATACCGGCGATCAACACAGAGTCTGCGAGGTAACTTCCATCTCGGTGCTGGCTGATTAATCCTGCCAAACTCCACGTCCGCAGTGAAAACACCGCAAGCACGATCTGATCATGCCACATACTGAACGTAAAACGCTGAGATTTCGAAGGGCGCTCATACGGCGTTCCGTCTTCGACGGTCCGAAAATGCTCCACGCGCACGGTAAGGAACAACACTTTGAGGAAAAAAGTCGCCACGTACGATGCGACAATGTTTAACTTACGCGAACGAATCTTCATCAGCTTCCGTGCCCTGAAGTTAAAACAGGCGACCTGCGGTCGTAAACAGGAATCGGGATTAGTTGACAGTCACCATCAACTCTGGCTATTCGAGTTTATACGATTTACGTGTCCGTGTTGAGACCAGACTGCGTAAATCGAGACGGGAGCCGCCTGGAGCACGAAACATGGCAGGAGGCACCGCGCCGTGCAAAACTGCTGAGCCAGCCGTGCAAAACTGCCACAGGTGACGCGGCAAAAAGCCACACGCCATTCATGACCGTGCCTGGGCTCATCGAATTTTTAAAATATTGGGATTTCCCATTTGGAAGTTGGAAAATTGTAGTTTTTGGCTAACATCAGGTGAGGAATACCTCCATAAGTGCCTCATCGCCGCACGTTGTGCGGCTTGGTCGATCCGTCTGGCACGTACTTTGCTTTCCTGCGTTCTATTATCACAGCGTGCGACTGAGTGATCTTTTCTGCGGCACGCTGATTTTAGTTTGGGTTCATTCGCCACAATCAGCATTTGCTGCGCGTGGCGGTTTCCATCCTGGTCCGGGGGTTCCGGAAAATGCTCGCGCGGTTCATA
Source organism: Planctomycetaceae bacterium (assembly GCA_020426105.1). Classification (GTDB taxonomy): domain Bacteria; phylum Planctomycetota; class Planctomycetia; order Planctomycetales; family Planctomycetaceae; genus SXXK01. The sequence continues at coordinate 11,739 of JAGQQS010000096.1, read as the reverse complement.
CGGAGATGATAAGTCTGTTCTCCTGTTCTTGTTTATCTGCGAGCGTTTATATCGAACGGCTTCAGCTGCGAAAGTGGTTGAAGCCGTTTCTTTTTCGGGGCTTTCTCCATCGCCAGAATGTTGCGAAAGTTGGTTTTGACAACGGATTTATACAGTCAATGTCCTCTGTATCCCTGCGACGGAGGTTCGCATGGCATTGAAGATAATGCAGCGCTCCATCGAAAATCTGTCTCAACGTGCGACGAAAAGGCTCTGCGGTTTGGAAGTCCCGTTACAGACTCGGTAAACTGCTGTCCATTGAAAGATGGCGTGAACTGCACGTCATCGCCACATACGCCCGGTTAAAATCTTCGTTTCAGTGGAGTCACTACTCATGACAAACCAGTCTCGCCGCGGATTTCTGAAGCACACGACTCTTGCTGGACTGGCGACCGCTGCCGCCCCATATTGGTTTGCGCCATCTTCATTTGCAGCTCCATTTCGCAGTGCGCTGGAACGACCGGTTTTGGGCTGTATCGGGACTGGTGATCGCTGGAACGGAGTAGGTCCAAATGCCATGGCCTTTGCTGATTGTGCCGCGGTCTGTGACGTGGACAAAGCCCATGTTGAAAAGGGAAAAGCGACTGCGCTCGAAAAGCAAAGCAAGCCGGGTGCTGAGCGTACGGTGGACATGTACGAAGACTACCGCAAAATCCTCGAACGCAACGATATCGATGTTGTCACCATTGTGACGCCCGATCACTGGCACTCCAAAATCGCGATTGAGGCGATGAAGGCCGGCAAAGATGTTTACTGCGAGAAACCGCTGACGCTGACAATTGAAGAAGGCAAACAGATTCGCAAGGTGCTTGAAGAAACCGGTCGAGTCTTCCAGGTCGGTACTCAGCAGCGCAGCGAAATGGGATTAAAGTTCCTGCACGCCGTGGCCATGGTTCGTGAAGGACGCATTGGAGAACTGAAGACCGTCACGGTCGCCATTGGAGGCGCGCCTTCCAGCGGGCCCATTGATGTCGTCGATGTGCCCGCTGGACTGAACTGGGACATGTGGCTCGGTCAGGCACCCGTGACAGAATATCGTTTCAAGGACACGGGCAGCCGATATGGCAACTCGCGATGTCACTACGAGTTCCGCTGGTGGTACGAATACTCGGGTGGCAAGATGACTGATTGGGGCGCACATCACGTTGATATTGCCGCCTGGGCATTTAATCTGGAAAACACCGGTCCTGTCAAAGTGGAACCGGTTATGGCCAAACATCCTGTGCCGTTTGTTAAGGGCATGCCAACCGATGCCACGCAGTACAATACGGCCACGGATTTCCATGTTACTGCGACATTCAAAAACAATGCGGTATTGCACATCCGCAATGACGCCAAAGAACTGGGATTCGATAACGGGCTAATGCTGGAAGGCACTGAGGGTCGGATCTTTGTAAACCGCAGCAAGTTGACGGGTGCGGCAGTTGAAGCTCTGAAGGACAACCCGCTGAAAGAAGAAACGCTGACGGCACTTTACAAGGGTAAGCAGCCGAGCCTTGAACCCAATCAGCACATGAGAAATTTCTTTGACAGCGTTGTTGACCGGACTCAGCCGATTAGTGATGTCCACAGCCACCATCGCGCGATGACAGTTTGTCACCTTGCAAATATCGCGATTCGCCTCGATCGGACTCTGCACTGGAATCCTGATACGGAGCAAATCGAGGGCGATGCGGATGCTGCGATGTGGCAGGCACGCGAGCAACGTAAAGGTTATGAAATCCAGGCGTAGCTCTGGTGTCTTTACAGCTGACTGCCCTGTCGAAGAGCGGCCAGTGATTTTCAACTTGCCGCTTCTTCTTAGGGTTCGGAGTTGTCCATGGATGACAATGCAGTCGATCGGGAGGCAACTCCCGGGCTGTCCTGTTTCGTCGATGTGTTTGATCGAGTGGATCTGTTTGACAGAATTGATAACCAAACCGTTGTCCATCTGTCGTCGCTGGGGCAAAAAAACGGGTTTTCGAGTACCGATTCTGTCCAGAAATCAACCGGTGTAATCCTGCGCCGCATGTTGAAGCCCGGTGTCACGGCGTTCGATCTGGCCACGGCCGTATTCGACAGGCTCTGCTGTGTGTCAGGGTACACTGCGGCCGATTTTTCCGCAGTTCTGCTGTGTCATTCGGGCGTGGATAACTCCGGCGCAAAGCAACTTGCTGCTGCGCTTGAGACACACTACGGCCACGCACCGCGCACCGTGCAGCCGTTCAATTATGGATGCAGCGGTTTCCTGAAACTGCTGCACGAGGGCACGCTGCTGCTTGCCGATCGCAGACAGGTGAAACGCATCGCGTTATTGAATATCGAAACACCGGAAACGTGGCATGATGGATCAGATCGATTGTTCTGCGGCATCGTGTCGGCCGGAGCAACCGGCGTGATTCTGGAACGCAACACCGGAATTCCGGTCGCCGTGATTCGTACCGATGATTTTGCAATTTCTCCCGACCTCCGCCCGAACCCCGAACCGTTGTTCCGAAAGGAAACCGGACAGGTCTACACCTTCCGCGGAGAATCAGTCACGCGCACTGTCATGCGAATGAATGCAGAAACCGTGTTTCTGAACGGGATTGAGCTGATGCTGAACAATTTGCGGTCCGCCGTCGCATCGGTCGATCTGACGCCCGGTCAGCGCGTCATTGTCATTCCGCATCAACCCAGTGGTAAACTGCTGAAAGCACTCATTGCCGCAGCCCGACTGGAATACCCTGATTTCGAGTTTCTGAATAATCTCAGCGATTTCGGAAATACAATTTCGGCTGCGGTACCCACCATCATGTCACGTCTTCCACAGGTGCTCGCAGAAAACGATCTTCAGCCAATCAGCGATGGTGACCTCATTATTCTTCTGGGTGCAGGGATTTGCATGCGTGAAATTGAAAACCACATGTCGGCGGGGCATGCCTGCCTGGAATGGGTGTCTGCGGCCAATTCAGTAAGTCGCTTCCAGGAGACGACTCTCGCACGGTGAGGCAAACCATGATCATATCGAGGGTGCAATGAGACAGAACCATGATCCATGCCGCTGAAGTTCCTGCTGTTATTCGAACAAAACTAACAGGCTATGCGTCTATCACGACACTGCCCGTGCAATGGGGCGATCAGGATGCCTTCGGGCACGTCAATAACATCGTCTATTTTCGCTGGTTCGAATCTTCCCGCATCGATTTTCTTGAGGCCCTCCATACGCACGTGTCAATGAAGGGCACCGGTATAGGTCCCATTCTGGCGGCGATCAATTGCGAGTTTCGTCGACAACTGCGCTTCCCGGATACCGTCTACGTCGGATCGAAAGTGACTCGAGTGGGTCGTTCCAGTGCAGACATCGCGCATGCTGTTGTCAGTCGGGAGCAGGGTGAAATTGTTGCTGAGGGCAAGTCTGTCGTCGTCATCTTCAACTACGAAGCCCAGCGCGTAACCAGAATTCCCGAAGAGTTGAGGAAACAGTTTGAGCTGTCTGTCCACAATCCAAACCCTGGCTGAAACAACAAACAGGTCGATGTGCTTCGGTCGGCCGACGAGTGAAGCGCACATGTCCGATTCAAAACGCATGGCGGTACAGACCCGTTTTCGTCCGGTCCAGCGGTATGTCTGGTCTGGCATTGCTGCCATCGCTTTGACCTTAATCACAGCGACATCCTCGAAAGTCTTCGCCGCTGAGACGACGATCGTGATCGAGGGCTGCAGCCTGTTTGATTCTGAATCCGCCACGCTGGTGCCGGATCAGACGGTCGTGGTTCGCGGTTCGACAATCATCCATGTAGCCGGAAAAAACAACATTCCGGAGATACCCGCAGATGCGGTACGGATCGACGGTCGCGGCAAGTACGCCTTGCCAGGATTCATCGATGCGCACGTCCATGTCGTGCATGTCCTCGACTATGCACATGTCACAGGGGACGAATTACTGCCACTCTACCTGGCAGCAGGTGTCACAGCCGTGCGCAGTACGGGAGATGAAGTCGTCGCGGCCACACTGGTGGCGAGGTTCGCCGCTGCACATCCGGAATTCTGCCCCCGTGTGTTCACATGCAGTCCGCTGCTTGATGCAGATCCTCCGATTCATCGCGACATTGGCCGCGCAATCACCGATCCCCTGTTGGTTCCCGAGTTGTTTGACGACCTCGAACGATGGGACATCACGACTGTAAAAATCTATGCGGGAACATCACGCCCGGTGGGTCGTGCCGTGATCGAAGAAAGCCATCGACGAGGACTTTTTGTGACGGCGCACCTCGGCAGGTATTCAGCTCAGGACGCGGTCATGGACGGCGTTGATGGTCTGGAACATATCTGGTCGGTCTTCAATTACGTGATCCCGCCTGAGATCAAAAATCAGCCTGGCCACCGCGGTCGACTGAGTCTCAACAGTCCAGTCTGTGAATCCCTGGTAACGGAACTCGCGCAGCGCAAAGTGTTTGTTGATCCGACTTTGGCAGTTTTCAGAAATATGATTTTGCTGCCTGACGTTGCCGGCATCCATGACCATCCAGACAACGCACTGGTTCCCAAACGCCTGCGTGAATTCTGGCCTGTCTATTTGCGGCGTACAGGATGTCCGCAGGGGGGATCACTGGAAGATCGTCAACTTGAATTCGCAAAGTATCTGGAACTGACCGGCAAACTGTATCGCGCTGGCGTGCCGTTACTTGTGGGAACGGATTCACCCGAACCGCAGGTGACGCCGGGCTTCGCGCTGCATCAGGAAATGGAAATGCTGGTTCAGTCCGGGTTGCCCCCCGCAGCCGTGCTCAAAGCGGCGACCCTCACTAACGCCACAGTCCTCGGAGAACACGAACGCTGCGGCTCTATCTCCGAAGGCAAGGTTGCTGATATCCTGCTCCTGTCGAAAAATCCCCTGGACGACATTCGCCACACACGAAGTCTGGAACTGATTATGCACCATGGGATCATGTGTCAGCCGCAGGCTTTGTTGGAACGAGTACCATCGGAGTAGCCAATTCGTTCTCGTCGTACCGTGAAAAGCTTATACAGAGAAGCAGGAACCATCGTGCCGGCCGTATTCGAATATCGACTTCAGGTGACCGAGGCCGAAATTGACGGCGTCGGACACGTAAACAATATCGAATACATGCGCTGGATGCAGCATGCGGCTGTTGCTCATTCTGCAGCGCAGGGATGGCCAACGAAAGCCTATTATGAACTCGGACAGGGCTGGGTTGTGCGTTCGCATTTCATTGAATATCTGGTGCCTGCTTTCGCGGGCGATGAAATTATCGTGAGGACATGGGTCGCCGAAATGAAGCGGGTCACGTCGATGCGGCGGTATGAACTGTTGCGAATCGCCGACGGGAAGAAACTGACCCTTGCGTCGACGAACTGGGCCTTCGTAAAATTCGACACGCTGCAGCCCTGCCGAGTCCCCACGGAAGTACTGAACGCCTTTGAAATCGTGCCCGATACTGACGGCTAAGAGCCTCGAACAAGTACTCGGCGGCCCCGTGCGTTTTGTCAGCGGTTCCCGGTTGCGGACCGGGAATAACATTGTCTGGCAGATCTGACCCGAATCCGGCAACCACATTATGCCACAGCCTGATCTGATCGTCTCCAGCATGCTGTGCAACAGCGATCTGCTCTCGCCTGAGAACTCAGGCGCCCCGTCGACAGCCAGTAGCGCGTTTTATTCCGGCATATGACAGATCCCTGCCGATCGTATGGGTTTCAGGCCAATGATTCTCTGCAAATCCGCCGAACCCGGAAAATGACAGGAGCAAACGGTTGAACCAGGGCACGTGTTTTGACAAAGTGCGACTGATTTCGTTGGGAATTGAAAACTTCCGCTCTGACTAAAACGCTGCCCACCGCAGGAGATTTCCTTGCACGCTGAAATTCCACCATCCGACAGCCCTGTGATCAAGGATCCCAACTATCGCTGGTACAAAGAACTGACCCGCTATCACTGGTTCGTTTTAGTTGTGGCGGCACTGGGGTGGTTGTTTGACTGCCTTGACCAGCAGTTATTTACGCTGGCACGACCGACCGCGATGCGTGACCTGCTGAAGGTGCCTGCCGGCGACCCGCTCATTGGAGAATGGGGCGGTTACGCGACCAGCATTTTCATTATTGGCTGGGCTACCGGCGGATTGATCTTTGGATCACTCGGCGACCGCATTGGTCGTGCCAAAACGATGGTCATCACGATTCTGATCTATTCAGCGTGCACCGGCCTGAGTGCTCTGTCGACAACATTCTGGGACTTTGCCTTTTATCGTTTTCTGACCGGACTGGGTGTCGGGGGTGAATTCGCGGTGGGTGTCGCGCTCGTGGCTGAGATCATGCCGGACCGTGCCCGACCGCGGGCATTGAGTTTACTTCAGGCCCTGTCGGCAGTGGGCAATATCTCCGCCGCATTTATCGGAGCCGCACTGGCTCCCTGGGAAGCCGAAGGTCTCAGCGCCTGGCGTGTCATGTTTGTGATCGGTGCCGTTCCCGCCATTCTGGCGCTTGTCATTCGCCGACGTTTGAAAGAACCCGAACGCTGGCAGCAGATGAAAAACGATCCCAACCGGGATAAGCGGACAGGGTCTTACAAGGCGTTGTTCTCTGATCCTCGCTGGAGACGATCGGCACTGGTTGGATTGTTCCTGGCAATTCCGGGCGTAATTGGTCTGTGGGGGATTGGCTTCTTCAGCGGTGATCTGACGCGGATGGTCTTTCGGCAGCGTGTGGCTATTGTGAAATATGAGGAAGCACTGGCGGAAGCGAAATCTGATCCACAAAAGTCGGCCGTCCTGCAGGAAATATACGAATGGGAAAAAAACCTGACGCCCAAAGAAGAGCGACGAGTTCTCAGCACCGATGAAGCGGCAGTGGCCAAGAGCATGGAAGACAAAATCAGCAGCACACTGACGTTCTGGCAGAGCCTGACATTGCTGACCCAACAGATCGGAGCCGCCCTGGGAATGTATTGTTTCGGCTGGATTGCGCAGCAGCTGGGACGCAAGCCCGCGTTCCTGATCGCCTATGTCGCAGCGATGGTTTCGACGGCCCTGGTATTCTGGAAGCTGGATTCGCCGGGAGATTTCTGGATGATCGCCGTCATGGGGTTCTTCCAGTTGTCACTCTTCTCCCTGTATGCCATTTATTTTCCTGAGATTTTCCCGACATACCTTCGCAGTACAGGAACTTCTTTCTGCTACAACGTGGGACGTTATGTTGCGGCATTCGGGCCCACAATTTTTGGCCTCTTAACCAGACGCGTTTTTACGGTCGAACGAGGATACACGGCACCCGATAACTGGCGAGCCGCCGGCATGTGGATGTCGCTCGTCTTTATGATTGGAATCATCACACTGTGCTTTGCCAAAGAGACCAAAGACCAGCCGTTGCCTGAATAGGTCGGCTCTTTGTCGGAATCGGCCAGCGAAAATTGCCATGACGTCAGGATTCGCCGCATTCTGCAGATGGTTTGCCAGCAGTGGCTGCGTTTTGCTGCATCTCACGCTCTTCGGGTGCAGTGGCAGCGCGCCATTGGCGGAGACCGTACCGAGGCCCGCGGAGACCGTAACGAAGCCCGCGAAGACATCTGATTTGGCGGTTATTGCACCGCAGGCTGAAGTCCCGGAAATGCCCACAGAAGTCCCGGAGATTCCGGCAGAACCTGCGGCCGAACAAACTTCTCCGGCGCGTCGATTTCGACTGCCCGATGACCGACGACCGCTCAACCGCGACGAATTGCTGGCCGAAGGCTTGCGGGTTCTTGAGTCAGAACATCTGATGCTGGTCACCGATCTGCCACTGGAGTCTGTGGCCAATCTGCCACCATTGGCCGACGCGTTGTTCAGAACTCTTGAACAGCGCCTGGGAAAGCTGACACCTGACATCGCGGGGAAAACATTTCAAGTCACTGGATTCCTGATGGATGTTCGCGACCGATTTGACCGTGCGGGTCTGCTTCCGCCGGAACAATATCCCATTCGACACGGTCGCAATCTGGGGTATCGCTTCTGGATGAACAACCAAACGGCCGATTACTACCGTCGGCATCTGCTGCTGCACGAATTTGTGCACTGTTTCCTGATGTGCGAATATGGGATGACCGACATTCCGCCGCTGTGGTACACAGAAGGGATAGCCGAGTATTTTGCGACGCATAAACTGCACGATGATCTCGCATCCAGTGAGTTCGGAGTGCTTCCTTCATCCGTTACAGGATTCGAAGGCTGGCATCGGATCGCGGAAATTCAAAGACACTTTAATCTCAATCCATCAGCACCGGTTGAACTGACGGACTTAGTCCCGCTGCAAACGGTGCTGCATCCGCCCGACGCAAGGTTCGTTGACGATCTGCAATATGCCCATGCCTGGGCCCTGGTCTGGCTCATCAATCATCATCCCGAATTGAAGGCCGACTTCGCCGACATTGCCGCCAGCCGCACGCGGCAGCAGTTTCAGGCTGCACTGGCGAACGTTTCCGAATCCTCCTGGCAGCAACTCAACCAGATCTGGCCACTGTACCTTGATGGACTCAAAGAAGCAGAAGCCGCTTCCGTGCGATTCCCGGCTGTCAAGGAGCTGAAGTCACCAGACTCCCAAAGTGGCTCGTCGCTGCCAGGGGAATTTGTACTGACCGCCGGTCAGCAATGGGCATCCACCGGTCTTCGATTAACCACCGGTCAGGAAATCATGATCGAATGTCACGGGCGCTGCATCGTTGAGGAAACAACGAAGCCCTGGTTTTCTGAGCCGGACGGAATTACGATCGACTACGTTCACGGTCGTCCTTTGGGGCAGGTCGTGGGGGCGATTATTTCGGAGGATGGCACCCGAACAACGCGCCGAATCCCCATTGGTTCCACCAGGCATGTGCATTCTCCAATCGACGGCATTCTGTGGCTGCAGATCAACGACGAATGGTCAGAACGCGACAGAAATCACGGCACAGTGAGCGTCCGCATCACAGCAGTTGGGGAGTAGCAAAACGCGGCAATTTGTTTTATGGCTTCACTCAATGGCGTCAAGGATTTGCTGGAAAGGTTTCGGCATGCCGCGCCACGCGGACTCGTAAGTGCCGGCCAGTGGCACGTTGACGTACCACGCCGGGTTAAGAAAAATCGGCATGTCGGGCATTTCCTGCCCCACGGCAACGGGTTCAATGAACGCTTCATTCAGGACGTCGATGCGATAAGACGCGAGCGTTAGTCGCCTGCCAGCGGGCAGCGTGAACGGATCATCCCATAACAACGCATGAAGGCCTTCGGGATTGCTGGCACTCGTCGGAAAAAGATCAACAATCAGCAGGTGAATGCCGGCGTTCATCACTTCCAGACTTTTGATGACGAATTCACGGACCGCCTTAGAGCCGTCTTTGTTGCCGGGCGAGATGATCTCGATCATGGCCACAACGCGATTGTCCGGTACCTGACGAATCGAAATTGTCCGCCGTTTTTCACGATACACGGCGGCTTCGGAAGGCACGCTGCGGAAGCTGACGTGCGGAGGAGCGTCCGCCAGAGCAACGGCTCCGAGCGGCGGGGAAACGTTGGAGTTGTCGTTGACAGCATAGTCTTCAGGATTTGATTCAACACGGTCACCGGTCGCCCATTCCGGCGACGTCAACGTCAGAATATCGGGGACAATCCGGCCCGCGTGCTGCTCGGCCATCGCATAGAAGCCTGGCGGCAGCAGATTCAGATTCAGGGCTTCTTTGAGATGAGTGATCCACGCGGAATGGAAATCATGGAACGTCCCGGCAGTGACTCGCGTCCAGTCGTGTATTTGCATGAGTTCACTCAGTCCATTGAACACCGACATTTTCATTGACGTACCCGGCCCGCGATTCTACCTCACACAGTCCTGCCCTGGAAATGCAAAGCCTGACGAGGCCACCTGGCCACCGACTATCGGAACTCGCCAATCGCATCGATAAGCCGCTGCATTTCGTCGAGGTAGTTGGCAAGTGCTCGTTTGCCTTTGACTGTAATCATATAAGTGCTTTTCGGCCGTTTACCGACAAACGCCTTTCTGCAGGTGAGGTAGCCGATCTCTTCGAGCTTTCCAAGGTGCAAACCAAGTGCGCCGTCAGCAACTTCAAGACGCTTTTTCAGCGTGGTGAAATCCAGCGATCCGTCCATCTGCAACGCAGTTAACACGCCTAGTCGAACCGGACCGTACACGGCACTGTCAAGCCCGTTGAAATTGATGGGATTGTCAGTCATGTCCGCAACTCACGGCTGTCCTCGGCCCCACATCATTGCGAGTTTGCCACCAAATGAACGCAGTTGTGGCTAAACTGACAATCGCCAGAACTCCTGCACCAACCGGCGCCATCTGCCGCGGTGTCAACCACGGAATCACCAGCGCGAATGCGATCAGGAAGAATCCACCAGACAAATAGCTTCGTCGATCGGAATCCAGCACGCCGAAGCCCGACAAAACTGCGCCGACGCAGAACATGATGGAAGCCCCGGCAGCCTCTCGGGTTGTGCCAAATTGATGCTGGCTCCACCAAATCCATCCCACGACAAGTGGCGTTGCGCAGACCCCAAGAAAGGCAGCCACTCTATACTCCTTCCACAACGCCGGGCGTTTCACGCGGTTTCTCTTCGCAAGCATGTAGCGGTACAGAAAAGCAGTCATTCCGGGAGCCAATGCCACTATCATCGTCATCCCCTGATGCCACGACGTAAACTCCAACAGTGGGACCGCCACCGACGCACCCAATCCAATCAGCAACAGCGATGGGATGTCGCCAGCATCGTACGGCTTATCCAGCCGCATCACCTGCCGCATGGTCGTCAAATCGTCCTGCAGTCGCTGAATTTCTTCGTTTGGCATTAAAACGCTCCGGCATAATCCTTCGACAAACTCGCAAAACACGATTACTCTTAAACTAAGAGTATGAGAACAATCGGTGCGCGTCAATAAGGAAAATGGGGGAAATCGGATTTTGCTGTCGGACATCCGCATCACGAAGTTTCTTTCGGGGCCGATTGAGCGACCTCTACCCCCTTCGAGCAGCACTTGACTTTGCAACCTATCCGGATGCAGGCATTCGCTCGGCTTCGTCGCCTGTTTGATGCGAAGTCGCAGGGCGATTACACTCATCGTGGAACAAGGCAACATGATGCCGGAAGCGCCAGAATTCGGAGGCGTCCGTTTTTATATCCGGATTCGAACGACGGCGACGAAACGAATTTTTATCGAGTCGCGCACAGACTCTTCACGGTTTACGGCAGTCGCAATAGATCCGAGACGCGTGGACTACAATACGGAGATTGAGCAAACATGAAAACCGGTCGGAACGATCCGTGTCACTGTGGCAGTGGTAAGAAATACAAGAAGTGTTGTCTGGCTTCTGATCTGGCGGCAGAGCAATCGAAACACGCAAAACCTCTCGGCATCAGGTCGAGCGACATGGGCTCGGTCGATGACGACGACGCAGCCGATGTGATTCAAAGATCAACGCCGCTTCAGCGGCCTGCCGAACCGATCCCGGATCCGAAACCCCTCGATCCAAAAATGGAGGCGATCAACGCGCGGTGGACTGAATTCGAAAACGCGGCTGAAGATGTTCGCCGTGAGCTGTTCATCAAGACGCTGGACGAGCCGGAACTGATGGACGACGAAATGGCATACGAGATGCTGAACAATCTTTATGACAGCACAATTGCATCCGGCGAACGTGATGTGTGGGACAATCTGGTCGAACAACTGCATCAGCGTCTTCCTGACGTCTACGAA
>JAGQQS010001232.1 GCA_020426105.1 Planctomycetaceae bacterium | reverse complement strand
TGCATGGAACAAGCTGGATGTATCACATCCTGCCATTCGTCGAACAGAAAGCGGTATACGATTCATGGCGAGCTGATTACAACGTTTTCGGGAACTCAGAGATCACCTTTGAGACCAATCTGAATGGGCTGTGGCACACAACTGGAAATGCTCCTGCTCAAAGTGAGATTCCTGTTTACTACTGTCCATCGCGTCGAGCGGGCATAGAACGGCGGAAGTTTTCACAAAATTATGTGCTTGATTCTGCAGCAAACCAAAAAGTTACCGGGGCTGGCATAGTTGGAGGTGGTAATGACTACGTGGGCTGTGCCGGCTCTGGAATTCTGTTTAACGTGCTTCCAACCGTGCGATCTCTTTACGACCCAACGAATGCACAGCTTCAAAACCTCACTACCCAGGTTCCAACAGCCGCTAACAATATGAACTCGCTCAATGGAAACATTGGGATGTTCTACGCAAACAGCGCTGTTCGAATCGATGATATCCAGGATGGCACTTCACACACGATTCTTGTTGGGGAAGCTGAGCGTTTCGAAACACTCAAGATTGCCGCCGCCATTCGCACTGATGAGCAGCGAGCTAGTGATGGATGGGCTTGGGGTGGACCTGCAACTCTCTTTTCAACTTTGGATGGCCCAAACAAGCGGAAGAGCTATGCGTTTGCCGGAAGTGCTCACGATGGCATTGTGCAGGTTGCTCTGGCTGATGGGTCAGCTCGCCAGGTCAGTGAGAATATTGGAATCCAGGTATGGCAAAGACTGGGCAATGCGTCTCAGGGAGTTGCTCCAGGAGCTGGCTTCTAATTCGCTGATTGGCTGAGGTGTTTTGGCTGGCAAGCCGCCAACCTCGAATGTGCTCAGGTTTTGCGATAAATTGAAAGCCAGATCAGAGCAAAAGCGCTGATCTGGCTTTTCTCACTCACGGGTCAGTTCACTCCTGGCTGTTTGTATTGCCTCTTTTTTCTTTGAGCGAATCCATGACCATTAAGTTCACATGCACCGGCTGTGGTTCGGTCATGAGTATCAAGGACGAAAAGGCTGGAACGAAGGCCAAGTGTCCGAAATGCAAGATCCCATTCGTTGTGCCTCTGGCTTTTGAGTCTGCCAGTGATCTCGATGATGACGACGATAACATTTCAGCAGAGGTTCCTAAGGATGATGCAGATGAGCATGAAGAAACTGCTGTTGTAATTGCAAAGAAGGAGCCACTTCCGCTAATCACGCCACGAGACCGAAAGAAGGTGAAGGTCCCCATCTCGTTACCGGAGCCGAATAATGATGATGAGAATGAAAACGACGATGAGGAAAATGACCTTGATATGCCATTGGATCTAACGCCGGGTAGTCCTTCGGTGCCTGCCAAAGCGTTCGATCCGCTTGACGTGCTGGATGATAAGACTGCAAATAAGGGAAAGACTCGTTCAACTCAAGAATCGAAGCCACGTAAAGCGTCGGTGGCTGACATGATGCGAGGATTCGATGCTGGCCCGTCGGTGGGGGCATCGTCTGCTTCTCCAGCAAAGGAAGCTCCCACAGTTGCGGAAACGACCGGTACCGCAGCAGATGCGTTAGCTCGAGCATATCAGCAAAAACGAGATAACGCTTCAAATCCAAAGGCCAAGGTCAAGGAGGTAAGCGAAGAACAGCAATTGTTCATGGAATGGCTCGTCAGGGTCGTTCCTGCCATTCTCTTAACGCTGGTTTTGTCTTACGGATTATATTGGCTGATAAATGGGCCCAGCTACAATGGTCCGCCGCTTGCCGATGTGTCGGGCAAGCTCACACAGGGGGGCACTCCGCTGGTTGGTTACAACATTCGTTTTGTGCCGGCATTGACCAGCGAAGAGTTAAACTCTTCGGGCGAAAAAGGTAGCCCCCCTCCAAGATCAACGTCGTCAGGAGTAACTGATGACAAAGGCTTGTTCACATTATCTATTACTGCCGATTACGATGGCTCGTGCCTTGGCGACCACACGGTTGAGATCCTGGATCCGTCCGGGATCCCAGTCTTCGTGCCGGATGGATACCTTAATCAGACCGTTACGGAAGATGGAATTCCAGACCTGCAAATGGATTTGAACTAAGTAAATCCGTGTGGACAAGAGAACGTGGCGTGTCGCTGAGTGTGAGCGAGGGACGAGGAAACCTTCTGGGCGTATCCGTCGCGACGTGGCCTTTGCAAGCTCAATTCCAGCTGTGGCCACACACGAACAAACTACGCTCTCTACTGGTGGGGACTTGCTTAGCGTTCGCAGGATCAGGACGACCGAAAGTCAATTGAGCCCGGCGAAGTAGAAGTAATTGACACTCCATTCATTTTCACCGGCAGTGCAATTCAATTTTGCGTTCAAAGAAGAAAAACATGGCTTCTACAATTATTGTCGACTATGGAATGGGTAATCTCCGCAGTGTTCAAAAGGCATTTGAGAAGATTGGTGAAGCCGCTGAGGTGACTTCAGATCCATCCGTCATTGGTGCAGCAGACCGAATGGTATTGCCCGGTGTAGGGGCCTTCAGAGATGCGGTGGCCGCATTGCGAAATCATGATCTTGTTTCGCCGATTGTAGACCATATTGCAGCCGACCGCCCATTTCTGGGTATCTGTCTGGGCATGCAGTTGCTTATGGATGTCTCATATGAAGACGGCGAATTCGAGGGGCTTGGTATCATCTCCGGTGCTGTCCGTCGTTTCGATTTGCCAGCCGAATATAAGATCCCGCATATGGGCTGGAACCAATTGGTTGCCGATTCTGCGGAAGCATGCTGCCCACTGCTGAATGGCCTTCCTTCGGAAGCATGGTTTTACTTCGTGCACAGCTACTATGTTGATCCACTGGACTCACAATGGATTGCGGCTCGCACAGACTACGGCGGTTCGTTTACATCAGTGGTTTCAAAAGGGCGTGTGATGGCCACTCAGTTCCATCCGGAAAAGAGTCAAGGTGCTGGGCTGCAGCTGTTGAAGAATTTCCTTGCGGTTCCTCTGCATGAAGACGCACTGCAGACCTGATTTGTCAGGCCTGTTATCGGATCATTTATTTTGCCCCTGCTTCTTCGTCTTCAATCTGTTGATTGACGTTTTTGGCTTCTATCCAGGAAAATAGGTTGAAATGCTCCAACTGTTGCCCGCGATTGATTTGCTTGAAGGCCGCTGCGTTCGACTTCGTCAGGGAAACTATGAGGACAAAACTGTCTTCGCAGATGATCCTGTTTCCATGGCTCTGCGTTGGAAAGATGCTGGCGCGGAGCGATTACATCTGGTCGATTTAGATGGTGCCAAAGCGGGTCGGCCGGTTAACACGTCGGTTGTTCGTCGAATTACTGAGGCAACGGGTTTGCCGTGCCAGCTCGGCGGTGGTATTCGTAGTGAAGAAAGTATTCATGCTGCAATCTCTGAGGCAGGTGTTGACAGAGTCATCATTGGGACAAGAGCACTACGTGAGCCCGATTGGTTTCGGGCAATGTGCGAGAAACTACCAGGCATGTTAGCCCTGGGCCTTGATGCACGAGACTCAATGGTTGCAACAGACGGCTGGCTGGAGGTGTCTGAAGTCTCTGCCATACAGCTTGCAAAATCACTTGTTGGCGTGCCACTTGCTGCCGTGATATATACCAACATAGCAAACGACGGAATGATGCAGGGGATCGACGAGGCAACGTTGAACGATTTTCGCACGCTTGCGGACATGGGGCTCCCGGTCATCGCTTCTGGTGGTGTCACAAACATGGATGATATTGCTGCTTTAAAGGCGATCGCCGCAGAGCAGCCCAACCTGATCGGGGCAATCACAGGGCGTGCCATCTATGAAGGCACAATCGACGTCGAGAAGGCAATTCAGTTTCTACAGAGCTAAAAAATGCTTGAGGTATCTGGTTCGCAGTTGACCGGGGTGCGCAGGAGGTAATAGTGAAAACGGAGTTTCTTACACAGGGTGAAATCGAAGGTTTCCAGAGGGATGGTTTTCTTGTCGTCCCTCAACTTCTGGATGCCGAGGAAACCGAATTGCTGGGTACGATCGCGCGTAGAGACCGGGCGCTCGCTACAGCTCGGACATCAAGAGCGGACGGAGAGGGCGGGGCGGTCGAACTCGTCGTCGAAAACGAGTTGCCGGAAGGTTCTATCTATTCTGCAATTGTCCAGGGGCAGCCATTAGTTGATGCGATGGAGGTACTTCTGGGTGGCGAGGTTTACCACTATCATCACAAGATGATTCTTAAAGAGCCTCGGACTGGTGGTGCATGGACATGGCATCAGGATTATGGCTACTGGTATAACAACGGCTGTCTGTGGCCGAACATGGCGAGTTGTATGATCTCCGTGACCCCCTCGACGAAGGAAAACGGTTGCTTGCAGGTGATTCGTGCATCGCATTTGCTGGGCCGGATCGACCATGTGAAAATCGGCGATCAAACGGGAGCCGATCTCGAGCGCGTGGAGGCCGCATTGGAACGCCTGGAACATGTGTACGTGGAATCAGCGGCCGGCGACGCGCTGTTCTTTCACAGCAACTTGCTGCATCGGAGTGATCAGAATCTGTCCGATTCGCCGCGCTGGTCACTGATCTGCTGCTACAACGCTCGCAGCAATAATCCGTACAAGGAATCGAAGCATCCGAGCTATACGCCACTGGAAAAGGTCGCCGACGATGCGATTCTCAACTGGACCAGTCCCTCCACCAGCTAATGGCGGAGACTTTTCCGCTGTACAATAGCAGCATGGAGCAGTTTGGGCTATTCTGGCTAATACAGGTTTAATCACGCCCGGAAGAAACGCCCGAGTCGAGCACTATTGCTAATGAGTTCAGCCCATGCTGCCGTTCACCCTATTTACGAAGAGCGGATTGCCCAATACGACCAGCGTCTGGAAGCGATTGAACGACAAAGCTCGCAGTTAACCTGGCTGCGGGTGGGGTCGTTTATTGCCGCGGTGGTGCTGGGCAGCTTTGCCTGGGCCAATCCGCCTTTGTTTTGGATGTGGCTGACCTTTGCCGCCGTCATGCTGGCAGTGTTCGTCGTGTTCGTCCGCCGGTTCGACGGGCTTCAGCTGGAAGCTGGTGAGATTCGGCATCGCCGCGCAATGAATCGCGTTCAAATCGCGCGGCTCGATCGCAATTGGCGAGAGATACCGGAGATTAAGGTGAATGTGGCACCGCAACATTCGGCCGTGGTCCGCGATCTCGACCTGGTCGGGCCGACTTCGGTGTTTCAACTTATTTGCCTGGCTCATACTCCGATTGGCCGAGCCACGCTGTTGGATTGGCTCCTGTCACCCGCGCTGCCCGACGAGGTACAAATTCGCCAGGAAGCTGTGCGAGCGCTCGCCCCGGAAGTTCAACTGCGCGAAGAGTTCGATC
>JAGQQS010001231.1 GCA_020426105.1 Planctomycetaceae bacterium | reverse complement strand
ATTGAATGGTCTGCAACTGGTGGCACGATCGACCAGGCTGGGCTATTCACAGCCGGTCAGACTGGAGGAGCGTTTGTCGTCAAAGGATTCGCGGCGGGCTCAGAAGCGGTCGCGGAAGTTCGAGTCACGACAAAGGAAGAAAAGCCAGATCCAGCGCCCGCGACTGGCGATCGCCACTTGCGTTGGCGAGGGGTGATACCGGCACAAAAATGGATGAACTTCTACACGAAGGTGCTGAGTAAGTTTGCAACATCTTCTGACCTGAAACTGGAAATCAGCTTCGAGGTCAAAGTGGATCGTGAGCAAGCCGAATCAAAACTTGGCGAGACAAAGTCGGCCCTGCGTGAACTTGGGCTGGAAGACAATGTGACGTTGTGAAATTCTTGTTCTGTCGACCCTCGCGAAACTGGAGTGAGAAAAATGGTTGATCAACGCAAAGATCTATCGCAATTCATTGATGCCGCTTTGTTGCCAGAATTGCAGCTCAGCCCAAGCAGCGGTGAAGTGGAGTTAGTCCTGCTGACATGCATGGACTTCCGATATCCGCAACGAATTCTGGACACGATGGAATCCAAAGGTCTGAAGGGAAAATATGACCATCTGATTCTGGCAGGGGCAAGTCTGGGTGTGTTGCTCAAGCCTGAATGGAAGATGACATTCGTGGACCAATTGCGATTCGCGGTAGAAAAGCATGGTGCGAAGCAAGTGTTGATCCTCGATCACCGCGATTGCGGAGCTTACAAAGAGTTTCTCGGCGTCACTCCAGATGATCCTGCTCAGGAACTTGAGGCTCATCGTTGTAAGTGTCGCCAGGCAATGGACGTTATCGTTCAGGAGATCCCATCGCTGGCAGGCCATGTTCATTCCTTGCTGCTGCCAATAGAAAATGTAGATGAACTAGGACATGCGTAACATCACGCACCTCGCGAACTCAGTACTTTTGTCCGTAGCCAAGAGAAGTTGTTTCTGCTGATGTGAAATAAGCATTAGTTTTCTCCTCTCGACGGACAGTGACAACCGCATACGTCAGGCGGAATTGGTAACATTCCTGGTCGCCATGGAACGGCATTCTCAACACTACAATGCAGAGGGGCTTTATCATGGCGATCAAATACGTTGCTGACGATACAACTACGCTCTACAAGGCTGCGACCGGCAGCGAGAAGATTCTTGATCTGTTGTGGGGCGACCGCATGACCGTAGTCTCATCCAGTGGTTCGCGAACCAAGGTCAAGGCGCGGGGCAAGTCAGGGTATGTTAAGTCTTCAGCTCTTGGCGACGAATCTTTGTTGGAGATTTACTTCATTGATGTGGGTCAGGGAGACGGCGTTCTGATCCGAACTCCGGACCATCGGCACATCATGATTGATGGTGGATACAAGCGAGCCAGTCAACCATCCGGGAAGAACGCTGCCGACTTTGTCGATTGGAAATTTGCGAAAGACTACGGCGAGAGCATCATTCATCTGGATGTGCTGATGTCGTCGCACTGCGATGCAGATCACTATGGCGGCTTGTGGGATCTTCTTGACGTCGCCCAGGCAGCAGAGCTGGATGCTCAGGAAGTTCAAGTAGACTCGTTCTTTCATGCTGGCGTTGGTTGGTGGATCAATCCGGCTGATGGCAAGCGATGGCTTGGTACGACCTCGGCTGACGGAAAGTTCATGACCCAGTTGATGGGAAACCGAAGTCAGGTCGTGAATGCGTTGAAGGCGAATGCGAATCCCAAGTTGCAGGGCGAATGGGCAAAGTTCATGGACGCCGTGACAAAGACAAAGACGAGCGGAGGCGGAAACACCCCGATTGCACGTCTGAGTCATGTGGATCGGTTTGTCCCGGGATTTGATGGAACGACAGGAGGCGTTGCCATTCGAGTTCTCGCACCCGTCGAATTCGACCAGAGTGGGCAACCTGTCCTGCACAACTACGGCTCTCAGGCTTCGAAGAACACCAATGGCAATAGCATCCTATTAAGGCTCGATTACGGCAGGTCTCGCATACTTTTAACGGGCGATCTGAATACCAAAAGCCAGCGAGCATTGCTGGATGACTACGCCGGAGAGCGTATGGAGTTTTTGTGTGATGTCGCAAAAGCATGCCATCACGGTAGCGACGATGTGTCTTACGAATTCCTGAGTGCCATGCAGCCTGCCGTGACCGTGATTTCGTCCGGGGATGCAGAGGGCCATGATCATCCTCGGCCATCCATCGTCGCCGCCAGTGCGACGACTGGGTATTTGCATGTCGATCGCGATGAGCTCATTTCGCCACTCATCTATTCGACGGAACTGGCACGCAGCATAAATCTTGGTAAGCCCCTGAAGGCGACCGTTCC
>JAGQQS010001230.1 GCA_020426105.1 Planctomycetaceae bacterium | reverse complement strand
CCCCCGCATCAGGACATGTGGGATATCAAGACGGAAGCGCCGCGCGAGATCCGCGGTGAATTCAGCCCGATCGATACCGCAGTCCCCGGAATCCAGATTGGCGAATGCTTTCCAAAACTTGCCGCAATCATGGACAGGCTGGTCGTGGTACGTTCCGTGGTTGGTTGCTCCGGCGCGCACGACGCTTTCCAATGCCTGACCGGTTGGGACCGTCGGAGTGTTTCTTCAATTGGTGGACGCCCCGCGATCGGTTCCGTCCTTTCTAAAATCTACGGACCGCATGATCCCGGTATCCCCGCGGCAGTGGCACTTGCGGACAAGACACAACATGTGCCGTGGTCTGAACCGGGATCCCCGGGCTTCCTCGGAGCTGCCTACCAGCCCTTCCGACCAAATGGTAACGGCATGGATGATCTCACACTCAACGGCGTCTCACTGGATCGCCTGGGAGATCGCCAGTCGCTGCTCAAAGGACTCGACAAGCTCAAACGATCGGCTGATTCCAGTGGAACAATGAAGGGGATGGATTCATTTACCGAAGCCGCGTTTGGCGTGTTGACATCCAGTCGCCTCGCTGAAGCTCTGGATATCTCCAAAGAACCAGCCGAAGTGCGGGCTCGCTATGGAGACGGAAAGCCATACAAATATCAGTATGACGGTGCCCCGACCTGCAACGAACACATCCTGATGGCTCGGCGCCTGGTGGAGGCTGGCGTTCGATCCGTAACCCTCTCCTACGGACGCTGGGATAGTCATGGCCAGAATTTTGATCTCGTCCGCGATCACGGCACCAAGCTGGATCAGGCAGTGAGTGCGCTCGTGCTGGACCTCGAAGAACGCGGGATGCTGAATGATGTCACGATTCTGGTTTGGGGTGAATTCGGACGCACGCCGCGTATCAACGAGGGCGCGGGGCGCGACCACTGGCCGCAAGTCAGTTGTGCGTTGATGGCAGGAGGCGGCATGAAAGCCGGTCAGGCCATTGGAGCCACAAACCGGCTGGGTGAGTATGCCGTTGCCAGACCTGTCAACGTGCAGGAGATTATCGGAACGGCCTATCACAATCTCGGCATCGACGTGATGAACACCACATTGCCTGACCCGACTGGCCGTCCGCAATTCCTCGTGGATATCCGTGAACCCATGCGAGAGTTAGTATAGAATAGATCAGCAAGGCCTTGCTGCATGAACTCGTGGCCCCATCCAGAACTTCATCTCGGGGGCAGATTCCGGAAAGCTGTTGAGCATCAGACGCACGAGTCGTCTATCGTCTTCATGGATCGAAGCTGACAGCCCATCGGTATCCTGAAAACTATGCCGCAGTCCCGCCAGAATCAGGACCCAGGAACGACTCTGGTGGCTGGCAGCAGGTTGATCGGCTCGGTCACGAAAAAATTCCGTCGCGCGTTCTTTGTCAAACGCATACTCCCAGAGATTGAACTGGCGCATGAGGGAACAGCCCAGCAGATCCGTCCAGCGTTCAATGGACTTGCGAAGCTTGTCTATCGCCATTAACTGATCCGGCGATACTCGATCATCAGTCAACAGGACTCTCAACGCCTTATGTCGAACCGAAAGGTGACCGAGGTAGATATTTCTTGCAACCGGCTGCGTGCGGTCAATTCCGTTATTGGCATCACGCGCCAGCAGCAACAGCGTCCAGATGCGCGCGACCATGTCATTGATGAGTACCTGCTGCGTCACGGCGATGGCCATTGACTGAAATCGCGCGGGCCCCGCCAATCGCAGCGAATCACGGTGCGTAGCAGTGTTTTCAGATCCGTCCAGATCCCGCATCCAGCGATTGAATCGATTCCGGCTGTGGATGTAGTAGTCTCCTAAGGCCTCCGCAGAAATCTCTTCCGACTGTTCAATGAACAATTGGCTGTGAGCCGCCATGATCGCTGCAACTTCAGTCAAATAGGCCAGTTTCACGTGTCGTCCAGTCAGCAGGAAGGTTAGATATTGTCGCCCGTGACGATTGTTGCAGTGCGAGGTTGTATTCTCAGATCTCTCTGGAGTCGCAAAAGGTATGCCCATACATCCGGCGAATTGAGCGGGCTGTTTGATGTCACAGGGAATCCACCGGACATCAGGCAGAATTGCACGAAAAACTGATCTTCTTTTCAGAGGCCCCTCTGTTCAGATTCCGGATTCAGAGTTCGCGGCAACAACAATGCCGGTCGTCGATCTGAAACGTGTGATGCCAAAACGCATCGCCAGAGTCCGGAACAACAGCCAAAGGCCGGGCGAGCACGCGACTGGCAGATATTGCCGATAAAGACGGAGTGTCTCATCCGGTAAACGTCTGATTCCCGCGAGGCCGTTTTTTCGGCAACCTGTGACGAAGTTGCACCTTTACGTTCACAATCATTTCATGGTAGATTCACCCTGATTCAGGTCCGATTGCGGGCTGTCAGATCCCAGGGACGGGAGTAGATGCTATGCGTTGTTTGAATCCGGGGACC
>JAGQQS010001229.1 GCA_020426105.1 Planctomycetaceae bacterium | reverse complement strand
TGTTCGCAAACAACGACATCGCCTCGGGAGCGCCACTGTAGAACTTGCCGCCTGTTTCCCGGTGTTCATGCTGGTTCTGCTGGGAATCATCGAATTCGGACGTGCGATGTCCGTCAATCAGATGCTCAATTCCGCATCTCGCATCGGTTGCCGCACGGCTATTCTGGATGGATCTACCAACAGCAGTGTGACCAGTGTTGTTAAACAACACGTCACCAACACGCTCGGGTGCCAACCATCCAGTGTCAGTGTCATGATTACGACGACATCCAGCCAGACGGGTTCAACACTGTCTGATGTGTCACAGGCATCAACGGGAGACCTGATAGAACTGGATGTGTCAGTTCCATTTTCCGATGTGAGCTGGGGTGTCAAACAGTGGCTGAGCACTTCCAGCGTTCGCGGGGAATGTTCGATGCAACACGAATAAATCACGCACTCATTGTGCCTGAGCCAAAAATCTCTGCGGCAACTCGTTTCAATAACTCAGAACATGGCTTCAAAGCAAGGAAACTAAAATGGCACGCTTTGTACCTGCAGGCAGCTGCATACGAAAAACACGCAGCATGACACTGATAACAAGTCTGCTTTTCATTATGTCCATCGCCAATGCAGCCACAGGACAGACGCCGGGACGGACAGTCGTTCGCGTCGAAGAAGACTGGGTCGCGCTCATTGCAGGTCCGGACTCGTCAATATCGTCACCTCAGATTATTAATTTTATTTCTCCGATTCAGTCAACGGAAGGAATCTTTGGCCTGGTACAGTTGAACCACCGTGGTGCGCCCGACTTTCGGAGCGGAGGACTCCAGATCCAGGCATGGATGGGAGAGTCGATCATTGGATACGTCGAAGACTATAAGGATGCCGTGCTGCGGCGCAGTTCCGACAATCTTCGTTACACCGTCGCCATGGAGAAAACGGCCACCGGAATAAAATTTCAGGTGCTCAATGGTCGTTCAAGAACCTGGGGCTTGTTCGCCCAGACGCCGTTAACAGTAACGTTATCTGTGAATGAACCGTCGCTCGAAGAATATTCTCCCGAGTTCTCGGTAGCCAACACAAATGTAAATCTCGGAGCGCATCGCGTGGATATGTTGTATCTCACTACCATGCGAAAGTGGTACAGCGACGGAGAAATCGTGACGGATACAACCGACCGAGTGATACATCGATACCGGCTGAATGTTGAGGACGTACCACTCGCAACATACGAAGAGAATCCAGATGAATACAACACGGGTATTACAGAATAAGCAGAAGTAAATCTTGAATTTGGGGCATTTCGAGCAGTTCGGACGACACGGAATTCCAGTGTGATCATGAGGTCCTTAATCATTCAAGCCGGAGATCAGCGATGAAAACCATAAAGATCGGCCTGATTGGCCGTTATCAAGCCAAACAGTCGGATCGACGCGGTGCTGCGATGGTCCTGGCAGTCGCGATGTTGATTGTTGTATTTGGCATAGCTGCTTTCACTGTGGACTTTGGAATTTTGAACGTTACCAAGGGACAGATTCAAAATGCTGCGGATTCCGCGGCCCTTGCCGCCATGCAGGATCTGATCCAGGGATTTGGCCCCGGAGCGACTGTGACATCTCAGACTGCAGCAGAAAACGCAGGACAGACGGCAAAAGAAATTGTTGCAAAATTCCGTTCAGGAGATGTCGGTTCAACAGACCTGAATATTGAACGCGATGTGCGATTTGGTCGTCGTTCATGGGACCCTGCTACTGGTGCATGGGTGAAAGACTGGAACACTACGCCTTACAATATGGTCGAAGTGTCAGTCAGAAGAACCCGGGCGTCGGGTGCGCCGTTGGGGACGGTGTTCAGTCAATTTCTTGGATTTCAAGCATTTGATTTGGAGGCGCGATCCGTCGCCTCAGTAGCGCCAACGACAGGGTTCAAGATCCCGACCCGGCCCGCCTCAGACACAAATTCAGGATCCTGGACGGGTGATACGATTGACATCCTTCCAATTGCACTTGACCTCACGACATGGAACAACCTCGTATCTCAGATTCGAAGTAATACTTCCTATGGTTTCCTCGATCAACGACGTTACACCCCATATGCAACCGACACCATTTCCTGGGGAAACGACGGA
This sequence comes from Planctomycetaceae bacterium, assembly GCA_020426105.1. Taxonomy (GTDB): domain Bacteria; phylum Planctomycetota; class Planctomycetia; order Planctomycetales; family Planctomycetaceae; genus SXXK01. The sequence goes on along the minus strand of JAGQQS010001229.1, from coordinate 486 downwards.
GTTCCGGAGGTCGATATATATCCGGATGCAAACAGTGATCTGCCGCCAGGTAATCGAGGTACGGTGGATATTGGATCTCCCGACAACAGCACAGCAGATCTGAAGCGGCAGATCGTACACGGAGTCAATGCCAGTGATCTCGCATTCTTCCCGGATGGCGTACTCAAATTCAACGAACAGGGTTTTCTGTTCCTGAACGGCGATACTGGGATCAGTGCCGGAATCGAAGCGTCACTTAAGTCAATCATCGGTGAAGTGCGAGCCATTCCTATTTTTATCGATGTATCTGGTCCTGGTAACAACGCACAATACACAATTGTGAAATTTGTTGGTGTGAGAATCATGGCGGTGAAGCTGACCGGTGGTCCTACGCAAAGGTACGTTTCGGTTCAACCCGCGCCTTATTCCACCCGTTTCACAACACGTGGCAACGCTGTGGTTAATGTTGACAGCATTCTCAGTCAGCCGTTACTCATCGAGTAGCAG
>JAGQQS010001228.1 GCA_020426105.1 Planctomycetaceae bacterium | reverse complement strand
TTGTCGCGGCGAATCTTTTCGTGCGGGATTTGGAAGCGGTCGTGGATGGCGATTCTGCCGTTACGCTGTTCGTCAGCGTTGGTTCAGAGTTGCCATTGCGGCGCACTGCAGAATCACCCACGGAACTATCCGGCGAATTGGCTTTCCCTGGCTGCAGGTCGGATCCCAGAATCTGCCGCGTCTCCGAATCTGCCGATTTTTCCCGTAACGTTGTCAGTACTTTCGAAAGCGGATCACCATCGATAAATGGCATAACGTAGTAATAGATATTTTCACATTCACCGACGGAGAAAACCGGAACGATATTCGTATGATGCAGCAAGGCGGCTGCGCGCGCTTCCAATTGAAATCGCTTCAGCCATACGGGATTGGACGCGTTTCTGGCGTCCAGGATCTTTAAGGCGACGCGGCGCTGCAATGTGATCTCGATGGCTTCATAAACAATGCCCATCCCGCCGCGTCCGGCTTCCCGCAGCAGTCGAAAATCTCCCAGTTGTTGGTTCGGAAGGTCTCGCAGACGATGGTCAATCGTTGATTGCTGAGACTGCGAATCGATGCGCTGCCGCGCCTGTTCCAGTGAAGTGGCGGTCACAAGCAATGGCTTCAGGATCGCCGCATCCGTTCCGGCACGGCGACAGAAGTCTTCAATCTCCGGACATTTGCCCGCACGCAGGAGTGCCATATATTCTGTCAGCAGTTCATCGACGGATACTGGATCGACAGGAATGGGGTGGCTCATCTGTGGGTCCGCTACGTCCGGTCCATGATTTCCGACAGCACTGATTCGAGCCGTTGCAGCGAACGAATATAGCGGTTGCTGGCGGCGGTGCGTGAAAGTCCCAGAATCATGGCCGTCTCATCGTTGGATAACAATTCAAAATGCCGCAGGATTAAAACTTCGCGATCGATTTCATCAATCTCCGCCAATCCCTGCAGGACCTGCTGTTTTCGTTCGTCACGCAGAATGACACTTGAAGGCGACGTGAGACTGTCCACGACAAGTTCCGACAGGACGTTGCCGGATTGTGCACCATATCCGGCTGCGAGTACTCCCGCTTCGCGACTCACCGCCCGTTTTTCGGCCACCAGATGTTCACGGTGCAGGTCCTGCAGACTGCGTACCGTCACCCCGTGCAGCCAGACAAACACGGGCGCGTCGGTCCGAGCTCTATATCGCGGCAGATCCCGGGCAGCGGTAAAAAAGGCTTCCTGCAAAACATCGGACTCGTCCAGTCGGCCATTGAGACGACGATCCAGTCGGAGTTGAACTGTCTGCCGCAGGCGGCTGCGGTAGTAGTCAAACGCCAGTGCGAGGCCATCAGGATCACCCGCAATGAGTCGTTCGCGAATTTCCGCCTCGGACACAGGATTTGACAAGAAACATCTCCCACCACAGGCGGCCATTTTTTCCAGATACGATCCTCAGTAGAACTTCTTGCCACTGAACGTCCATCAGGCGAGCGGAGCGGCGTCAGCCCTCCGGTACCTCGTCTTCGAACCGTCAAGCTGACACATGCCGCTTGCCAATTCAAACACGAAACGCTGTCACTGGCCCAAAAATCTACCTACATGGAGTCCAACCTCCTTCTGCCGAATTCATCGGTTCCCTGAATTTCCCCGTGATTTCCCCGTG
>JAGQQS010001227.1 GCA_020426105.1 Planctomycetaceae bacterium | reverse complement strand
AGATTGCCAATCATTCGTTCGCAGATCTGCTGTGTCGTCTGTGGAATGCGAAACTGCGGCAGATTCGGATAACGCGCTTCAGTCAGCCTCGTCGTCACATCAACTTCTGAGAGACGTTTTCCTCGTTCGAATGGATCAATGAACTGCGATTCCGTCGGCATCGAAGACGGGGTGAACTGCACGACGAAGTGCCCGGGCAAACCAATTCCTTTGATATCCAGATCCAGCCGTCGGCCGATTTCAATATAAAGCACAGACAGCGTAATGGGCAGTCCTTCGCGGTCTTCAATGACTTCATTCAGGTAGCTGTTAGCCCGCGTGTAATATTCAAACCGGCTCCCGTGGAAACCAAGTTTTTCAAAGAGATAGCGGTCCATGGCCGTCAGCCTCGTTGTTTCGTCCGCATTGACCGGCAGAGTCGCGCGAATCTCATCCACCCACTGCCGCACACGATCGATGTAGGTTTCCACATCGACATCAGGATTGTCCATGCGGGAAATGAGCAGGGCGGATTTCAGGAGAACCCCATGATCCGGATTCTCGTCGCCGGAGCTGGCAGATGAGGCTTTATCCGCCAGTAGTTCGACCAGTTGCCTGCGAACAGCTGCTTCATGTACTTCGGCCGCCATGCGTCGCAGTTGTTTCACAACTTTTTCCATGCGATCGGCCTCAGCATGGATCGCGTCTGTGGTTTGGATACCGTGCGACAGCAGTTGATGAATTGCTTCGATACTTGATGGATGATTCGGACTGATGTCGGCGATGATGTCGTTCACCGCTTTGCCTGCAGCATCGCTTAACGGTGCCGGAAGCAGATCGGTACCGGTCTGAAATCTGCGAAATTCCGCGGGCGTGCCACGAAAGGCAGCGAGCCCGATCGCACCGTGTGGTACGACCGCGTCACTCGATTCAGCTACCTTTTTTCCGTTCAGGAAACATTCAAAATGATCCGTATGAATTCTGACAAGCAGCGTGTTCCAGTCCTCAGTACGATAAGCCGGGTGGGGCGCGTTGTGCAGAATGGTCCATGAGCCGACATCCGGTCCGTCGAATCGTGTCAGCCGCAGATTGCCGGCACTGGGATAAAAGCCGTAATGTCGATCGCCGCCATCCGCATGAAAAATCAGTCCTGCAGCGCCTTGTTCGTCGCCCATTTTGACATCCACTTTCAAATCAAATGGAAAGTCCGGGAGCGAGCCCTGATGGACGCACAGCGTGCGACCGCCGAAAGATGTTCCTGCTCCGTTCACAAGAATTCGTGCCGAGCGTTGTTTCCATTCTCCGCCGAAAACTGTCTTCCACGCGCGAGCGTCCAGTGCTCCGATTGTTTTCCATTGATCCATCGGCACCGGGTTAGGTTCGTCGATTAATTGGCGGATTAACTTTGCGGAAAGTGCATACCCAATTCTGTCCCGGACGGATGACTTCATGGTCACCAGTCCTATCACTCGGCCTTCAGCATTCAGGACAGGACCGCCACTGTTGCCAGGCTCGATCGGCATCGCCAGTTCCAGCATTCGGATGCCGTCAATTTCATGCTCCCCTGAATATTTGCCGCGCGCCAACTGATTGCGTCTGCCCAGAGGATGTCCCAGAGCAATGAGTGGAAGCTGTTCGGGAACGTCTGCGGTGAACAGCGCTAATGGGGGTAAAGAGGTGCTGTCAATTCTGATAATCGCGAGGTCCAGCTGACTGGATGATGCAAAAACTTCGATGACTTTCGCTGCAGAGCCATCCGGAAGTTCAACAATAAAATCGCGTCCATCACCAATGACGTGACGAGCTGTGGCAATAAGTCCCGGTTGATCGACCGCGAAACCAGCTCCGAATCCCGATTCGTCACCCGTTCTGTCTGTCGCTCGGACGACGACCAGTGACTTGCGAATCTGATCCGCCAGCTGCAGCGTGCGATCATCGTCTGAAGTCCCTGATTCCGCCAGGATCTGAGGCGGGATCGTCGCAAAGAAGCAGGCGGTAAGCAGCGTGCAGAGGACGCTCCGACATCGATTTTTCGGTTCAGCGATCACAGAAATCCTCCGGCTCTGTTGGATTTACAATGCTGTCGACGTTACTCAGATCAGGCCATCTCCAGATGCCACGCGGTCAATTGTTGAAACTGGTGAGCCACCTGCAGCAGGCGAGCTTCGTTGAGTACAGGAGCCTGAAGGTGCAGGCCAATTGGCAATTTAGCGGAGGACAGTCCGCAGGGCACGGAGATTCCAGGCAGCCCCGCCAGATTTGTGCTGATCGTGTAAATGTCACTCAGGTACATTGCCATCGGGGCGTCAAGTTTTTCCCCCAGGGAAAATGCCGGCGTGGGAGCCACTGGTCCGGCGATGACATCAACCGTCCGGAATGCGGCCGAGAATTCATCTGCGATCAAGCGCCGCACTTTCAATGCCTTCAGATAATAGGCATCGTAGTATCCGGCGGACAGCGCATACGTTCCCAGCATAATGCGGCGTTTGACTTCCGCTCCGAATCCTTCACCACGACTTTGACAGTACAAATCGACCAGATCGTCGAACTTCTCAGCGCGATGTCCGTAATGAATGCCGTCAAATCGAGCCAGATTGCTTGACGCTTCGCTGCAGGCAATCACGTAATACGTCGCCACGGCATATCTGGAGTGCGGCAGCGATACCGAATGCACACTTGCCCCAGCGGACTCAAACACCCGTAATGCCTCACGAATGCGATGTTCCACTTCGGTATCCAGGCCAGCGGCAAAGTATTCCTCTGCGATACCGATCCTTAGGCCACTTAAAGGCTGATCGAGTACTTCTGTCGTGGCGGCGTGTACCCGATCGAGAGAAGTTGAATCGCGCGGATCATGACCGGCGATGCAATCGAGCAATAATGCGGCACCGTAGACGTCGTTGGCGAGAGGCCCGATCTGGTCCAGCGAACTGGCAAATGCTATCAGTCCGTAGCGAGAGACACGACCATAAGTGGGCTTCATGCCGACGACGCCGCAGAAACTGGCAGGCTGGCGAATCGA
>JAGQQS010001226.1 GCA_020426105.1 Planctomycetaceae bacterium | reverse complement strand
AGCCTGGATCGCCTGGGAATACCATGGTTCGGAAGTTCCGCCGAAGCGTCAGCGTTGACGTTCGACAAAGTCCTAACTCGTCACACGCTCGCAGCAGCAGGCCTTCCCGTTGCGCCAGGTCTGGCAGTGCAATACGACGCGCCCCGGGAAAGGGTTCTCGCTGCGTCGCGTCAGATCGGATATCCACAAGTGATTAAGCCGTCAGCCCAGGGATCCAGTGTCGGAATCACGATCGTCGATGCGGAGCTGGAATTCCACACGGCTTTCACGTATGCCGCGCACTGGGGAGGCAGCGTGCTGATTGAAAAATACATCGAGGGCCGGGAAGTGACCGTCCCGGTCATTGAAGGTGAACCGTATCCTGTGATTGAAATTCTGCCCGCCGCACGCTGGTACGATTACACCGCCAAGTACAACGACAGCAGAACGCGTTACGACCTGGCGCCAATAAATCTTCCCGACAGTCTCACCAATATTGTGCTTGATGCGTGCAATGCCTGCGGCGTTAGGGGTATTAGTCGTACAGACCTGCGGATTGATGTTCACGGGCAACCATGGATCCTGGAGATCAACACGATTCCTGGGATGACCTCACACAGCCTTGTGCCAATGGCTGCTCAGGCCCGAGGAATCAGTGTCGGCGAACTCTGTGAGAACCTGCTGCGGCAGTGTGTCAATTCGAGCCGAAACCGCAATGCCGCGTAATAAACCGAAGAACTTGCAAGGCGTCCAGGGGAATCAGCGTGTGAGTCTCCCTGGACGCGTTCATCAAAGTGCGATTCGCATTCAGTCGATACCGATGAATCCTTCAGAAAGAACGACAGGCGGCCGGAAGATCAGTCCAGAATTGCGGGTGCGTCGGCAGCTTTCGGCGCTGTCGCGGGATCCGATTTCAGGTCGAAATCAAACGTGTTGTCGCCAGGCTTGACGTCCACTTTTAATTCAGATTTTTCTGCGTACTTTGACGGGATTGCCAGCCCTGTACTGCCAGTCGGCCATGAAAAGCTGACCGTATTTGGGCCAACTTTTGTCCCCGCCAGCCCCTTCTTGTAAAATAACTCGTACTTGCCCTCAGCATCCACTTCGGCTGTGCTGGGCCTGCCATTTTCTGGCAGGAATGCGATTAGGACTCCACCAGGAGGGCTACCATCCATCGTGACTTTTCCGGAAACAAATCCCAGTTCCGGAAGATCTGATCCGCCACAGCCAAGGAACTGCGAAGCACAGAGCAGGCAGAGGACGGCAGCAACACCTGATTTCAACGGGAAGCTCATAAAGTACTCTTAAAAAGTTGACGCAACGTAATTGGAACCTCTGAAAACAAATCGCAAAGAACAAATGAGTGTCCGGGAGCATCCACGGGTGTCATTCAGCTGGATTGACTCTCGAAAATCGCAAAAAAACGACCGATTCCCGCCATCTGACTGGAACCGGCCGTATGTTTTGAACTTTGCAGACGCTGTCATCGACGATCAAAGCTGACTGCGACCGACTGCTTAGAATTCTCCGACGACGAACCCATCGTTAATCCCAAGCAGATACTCGAAGGTGCTGTCCACGTAAGCCGCCCCCGCGTGGCTGCCTGTTCCCAGCGCCGCACCGATGCTGTTTGGTTTGTGATCGATGTTGTCGCTGATGAATCTCACAGCCCCGTCGGCCACCAGGAACTGAGCCCCACCGGGATGGACGCTCGAAAAGCCACGAGATTGATGCGCCGCATTTGTCACCGACTGGTTGATGCCCCAATACGGAATGCCAACCGCCGCAAGACAAGAGCGACACATCTGGTTGGCGTAGGCTCCACCAGACGTTGCCGGACTGAAACCGAGGGCATTGCCTGCACCAGCAGTCAGTCCTTCGAACTTGAATGCGCGTTCACCTACGATCAACGTGTTGCTCGTGCCGTCCGTAATATCCCGGATGCCGACTTTGGAATCGTTGTAACCGACACCGAGTGGAGGACCATAGATCGATGCGATGACAGAAGGAGTGATACTGTCCCCCGTGTCTGCCACCATGACGTAATTTGATGTGGCGATCGACACTTGAGCGGTACCATTCGTCACCATACGATTATAAGTATCATAGTTGGGTTCCACGCCACCGGGTCCGTACGTCCCCTTAAAGTCGTTCAGTGAAGGACCTGTATCGCTGGCACAGCGGAACGCGGCAATTGGAGTTGTCAGTGCCGTCGCATTGGCTCCTCCAAGGGCCAGGTTTTGATCGATCCGCAGAACTCCGGGCTGGACAGTATTGTAAATCGCGGTTTGTTCAATCTGAGGCAGAATGAACGCTCCCCAGCTCCAGATCGTCGCCTCGGCAGTGCCGACGCCACCGGGTGGCTGATAAACACTGCTGACCCATCCCGGAGGGAACACGTTATA
>JAGQQS010001225.1 GCA_020426105.1 Planctomycetaceae bacterium | reverse complement strand
ATCCTGATTCTCGGTTGTCTTGATATCTGGGTCTCCTGAATCGAATCTGAAGCAAAGGGCTGTTTATGTCTGTCTCCATTAACGATCCGGAACTGCGTGCCGTGGCTGACAAGGTCCTGAACGGCGAACGTCTCAGCTTTGATGACGGTGTCCTGCTGGATGAACGGGCCGATCTGCATCTGCTGGGCCAGCTGGCGAATACGGTCCGCGAACGGAAGAACGGCAACTTCGCATATTACAACACCAACATTCATCTGAACCCCACGAACGTCTGTGTCTATCGCTGCCGATTTTGTGCATTCCGTGCAGACCTAAAGGATGAGAAAGCTTACACCTTCACCGACGATATGCTTCGAGACCGCGTGCTCGAAGGTCGTGCGGCAGGTGCCACGGAGATTCACGTGGTCGGCGGACTCCACCATAAGAAGAGCTTTGATTGGTATCTGAACGTCGTTCGTGTGATCCACGAAACATGTCCGGAAATCCATATCAAAGCCTGGACGCCGGTTGAGATCAGCTGGTTCAGCTTCATCACCCGGAAACCTGTGCGGTGGATTCTGGAGCAATTGGTTGAAGCTGGTCTGGGGAGCATGCCGGGTGGCGGAGCGGAAATCTTTGACGAACAGGTGCGACGGCAGATCTGTGAACACAAGGCCGACAGTGATGTCTGGTTCGATGTGCATCGCACCGCACACGAACTGGGCCTGCGTTCGAATGCCACGATGTTGTACGGCCACATTGAAAAGGCGCGGCATCGCATTGATCACCTGATTCGCCTGCGAACGCTGCAGGACGAAACATCCGGATTTCAGACATTTATTCCGCTGGCATTTCACCCGGAGAACACGGAGCTGTCAGAAATCCCCAAAGCAGACGGAGTCTTTGATTTGCGAATGGTCGCGCTGTCGCGACTGATGCTCGATAATTTTGACCACATTAAGGCCTACTGGATCATGCTGGGCGAACAGACGGCTCAGGTGGCGCTTGGATATGGCGCGGATGACATTGACGGCACCGTCGTCCATGAGTTGATCTATCACGACGCAGGGGCAAAAACTCCCGAAGGCATGACGGTGGAACAACTGCATCGCCTCATCCGCGAAGCAGGTCGCATTCCGGTGGAACGTGATACGTTGTATCGCAAGGTCATTCGCAACGGGCGTGAATGGACGGTCGGCGAGCCGTTGACTGCAGTGCGAGCATAAGCACTCCTGGCCTGTGCGAAAATCGGATGCCTTGGTGCGGCCACGGGGTGCGCGCGTCAGAAAAGTAGTAAGGGAATTCTCTGGAGAAGCAGGTCAGTAGCGGATTGCCATGCTGGCAGTGACGTCGGGGCGTATCAGGTCATTAGTGTTCGATTAGCGAAGATTAGTGTTCCGCGCAGCGAAAGTAGTGAACACTAATCTGCGCTGATTTTCACTAATCACAATCGCCTGGTTTTTACCTGCTTTTCTGAAGTACACACGGCCACGGGCAAGTCACGTTACAGGTCACCCAGAAAGAATTGTGACAGCAAAATACGGGTGCCAACGTTTTCTCTGTGGCAGAAAATCTCTCCGTTAAGCTCGCCTGTATTCGTCTCTTTACGATTCGAGTGCAGGCGGGCCTGACGCCGTTCGCCGCTTACCCTTTCAGGACTTTACCGATCGTTTCCTTCAATACGCTGCCGCTCTGAACGAGTGCCGTCTTTTCTTTGGACCACAGATCGATTTCAATGTGACTCTTCACACCGGTGCGACCGACGACTGTCGGAATCGAGAGGCAAACGTCACGCAGTCCATAGGCACCGCTCATCAAAGAACTGACTGGCAAAATGCGCTGATCGTCCAGCGCGATGCTGTGGACGACGTCTGCGATGGAAACTCCCACGGCGAATCCAGCACCGCCTTTTTTCTTGATGACTTCGGCTCCGCTGCCGCGTGTTTTCTTTTCAACTTCTGCAAAGAGCGTCGCATTCACGCCAGGGAATTTATCGAGCGGCAGATTGGCAATTTGAGCAGCCGACCAGATCGGAACCATACTGTCGCCGTGTTCGCCAAAAATCGTCACATTGACCTGTGTCGGCGGAACCGCCAGTCGCTGAGCGAGCATGCTGCGCAGGCGAGTCGTGTCCAGTACGGTTCCAAGTCCAATGACCTGCGTCGCAGGCAGCCCCAGTTCCTTCACGGCCAGGTATGTCAGCACATCGACCGGGTTGGAGACCACGAATACAATGGCTTCTTTTTTGTAGCCATGCTTCTTCATGTCCGCCATGATACTGCGAAACAGGGCGACGTTGCGATTGATGAGATCAAGTCGGCTTTCGTCGGGCTTACGCCGCAGGCCGGCCGTGATCACGATCACATCCGCATCCTTAACGCCTTCTGTACCACTGCTGGTGAT
>JAGQQS010001224.1 GCA_020426105.1 Planctomycetaceae bacterium | reverse complement strand
AGGAGCTGATGTTCACGACGATCGTGCGGCGATCATTCAGTTTTCGAAAGACATCCTGCGACCGATGTTGAACGCCGAGTTTGATGGCAACTTTATTCTTCCAGGCTGGGCGCATCCAAACGAATATAAAATCGGTGATCTGATCACAAAGATCAACGGGCGGGAAATCAGCCTCAATCAATCCGCCGATTTTACGCCTCAGTATATGCAAATAACCGGCATCGAGTACGAGCTGTCGGACGAGACCGGGCCACAAACGCGACTGATAGTTGACCGCGGTGTGAGAGAACACTTTGTTTCCGACTCGCGCAGCCAGGCTATTAAGAACTGGGAGTCAGTCTTCGGAGATTTCCAAACCAAAGCTGAAAAGAAGCGGGGAGAACTGTAATGATCGAACGGCAATTCGCATTCCCGCGCAGGCAGCAGCGTCAAGTCGTCACCGGAGGCAGTAGTGGGCCGTATTGGGCAGTTAACGTTGGCTCATTACCTGCCGCGGTACTCAGCGTCACTGACGGCGTGATTTCAGGCGGCGTCGTAGGCACGGCTGCGTTACTGACACGTGACGCTACCGGGAAACCAAAAGTAACCGATCGACGGCAGCAGTTTGAGCGGTACCAGGATGGCGAAGCAATCGAAGACGGGACGCTCATCCAGCTTGACAACGTCAGTGGGAAAGTCACGATTGTATTTGCTAATTGCGAGCCCACGCCAGGTCTTGAAGGACTCGAACCGGAGCCAGGTGAATGAAGCGATCTCCTGGGTGTTGCTGCTGTTGCGCTAAACCAGTACTCGTCGATTGGGTACGTCACATGCACATTGTGGGCCCGTTGCATGCTGATACGACCCTGCCAGCATACACAAATGAATGGACATGGAACTCGCCACTGCCTGGAAAACCTGAACCAGCATGGTGCGCGACTGTCGATTTTGGGTCTGCTCCGGATGATCATCCATTCCCGAACAAAGATCACTGGAACCGGAAAATGAAGCCGGTGCGGTGGGAGCTATCCACCAGCAGTGAAATGCCAGCCCTCTCAGGTTCAACATTTCTTGACGGATTGCTGTCAAGGTATCGACAAGTATCAGACGCTGCTCACCCTGCGTTCGGGGTTGCAGTCCTTGATCCGCCGATTCATTACCCACCAGCGACGCGCGGCAGCGTACCACTGGACGGGCACTTCAAAGGCTCGAAAATCTCTCAAATTGTGACCGGAGTACCATTTGGCTCGTTGGCGGCTTATACAAGCAGGGCTACGTTTATTCGCGTCAACGTGGACGGGGTAGATGTATCTGGAGTAGTACCCATCAGCGTTCTTATCACGCGATTTGATAATGCGTATGATTTCATTGCCGCATCGACTGTTGGGGTCTCGTTTCCCGAAGTTGATGTAACAGACAAGCCAATCACGATTGATATCTGGTTTGAGGTTGATGTTGTTACAAACACAGGCGCTGGTCCGGCGGGAATGTTCACAGCAGCGTGGGCGAACAACGGGACGCATCCTGGCCAGTTTGCGAATGTCGTTGCTCATTATCACAATTTCGTGCGGGGAGTGAACGGGCTCAATATCAACGCGAAACGAGCCGCAACACGCAAGTATCGATTCGATTTTTCGGCGGCCATTACGGACGGTGCAACGTCAGTTTCAACAACGTCAGGAAGTCCGTGGACGCTGCTCAGAACAGACCTGAGTGCGAAACTGTCGCACAGCAACGGTACAGATTATGTCCAGTTGTTCTATGGTCAGGAGATTGCTGAGATTCTTCTGGCGCGTTACCAGACAATTGGTAGTGAAACGCGCATCTGGATTTTTAGGTACTTTCCTGTCAATTCCGGCCATTACACAGGGCCATCGCCTGGGATCTTTGATCCATCAGGATCGAATACATTCGCGCTGCACTGCTTCTCAGCAAACGGCGTGGACTTTGAGACAAACATTGCTGGTGTAAGTGCTTACGCGCCAGCAACTATCGTGGTGTCACCAACAACGTGATTGAATCAAAAAAATCAAAAATAATCGTGAAGTAGGCCATGACAGCGGCGCGGTGATCGGCTACCGTCTGTGCATGACATTTCCTTTGGGGGGGGACAACCAAGGGAGATAGCAATGGTTATTGCGACCTTGTGTCCATCGCCTCGGACACCGTACGACGATTGCCCGCTGGCGATCGAGTTGATCCAGCAACGGCTGGTAACGCCCGCAATGGCAAGCCGCCTCGCATACATCGACGCTGATCCGGGCTACTTGACCAGCAGAATCCAGACGATGATGGCCGTCACGGCATTAGACACGTTGCCCAGCAGGCGGCGTGAGATCGCCGCTCTAATCCTCGGACTCGAGGACAGACACGGCGTCGTGCCGGCGGATGAGCCAACGCGTTGGGAGATTGCAGCGGCAATACTGGTTGTCCGTGCAGAGCGCGCCGCTGTAGAAGCTGACATTGTCGAGGACGATGGTCCGGATGCCCAAGCATTAAGCGACATCGTTGACCTGGCTGAGATCATCGCACCAACTCAACGCGTCAGGACTCGCCGTAGCGCTCGCAGCGGCGGCAGACACTACATACGGCAGGAGGTGTCAGATGTCTGAGACCGCAGAGCAACCACTCAATGAGCAGGCCGTCGTAGATGTACCATCGTCTCCAAAACCGAAAAAGAAACGCCTGAAGCGTCCTGCCGGTGCAGGGTCGTACTACCAGCGGCCAGACGGGCTGTGGATGGGGCGAATCAGCCTCGGCAAAAACCAAGACGGCACGCCAAAT
>JAGQQS010001223.1 GCA_020426105.1 Planctomycetaceae bacterium | reverse complement strand
ACCGTGGAAGTTGTGCCGTATTGCACACTGGTGTCAGATGTCTGGGGGGGAGAGTCCATGTTTTCGCAGCAGGTATCCCGCGCGGAGACGCTGGCCGCGCTTGGATATCGAGCATTTAAAGTGGAGCCAATGATGTCAACTCCACGCGATGTCATTGAACTGGCGAAGCGATGTCGGAAAGCCATCGGTGACGAACTCACATTGATGGTGGATGTGGGATATCTGTTTAACGACGTCCCCACTGCAGTTCGCGTCTGCCGTGAACTCGAAAGTCTGGACATCTATTTCTTCGAAACACCGTTTCCTGTCGATACGCCGGAACCTTACGCAAAGCTCGCCGCAAAAACTTCGATTCCGCTCGCAATGGGTGAGCATGGTGTCACTCGCTGGGAATTTCTGGACATGATGGATCGCGGCGGTGTTTCGGTGGTTCAACCGTACATGACGACCTGTGGTGGGCTGACCGAAGCGAAGCGAATAGTCGATTTGGCAGTCCCGCGCGGAGCAATGGTTTGTCCGGGCAACTGGTCAACGCAGATCCTTGGCGCCGCCGCAGTTCATCTCGCAGCGTATTCACCCGTCACCCCGTTTATTGAGTTTGCTCCGGCAGAAGTATTTTCATCACCACTGCGGCAGGAACTTCAGACCGCCGGATTTCCCGTAAAAAACGGCGTCATCCAGCTTCCCGAAGAAACCGGCATCGGATACCAATTGCCGTCGGAGATCGTGGAAAGATTTCGAATTTAACAGCGCAGCACAGAACGCATGACTCATCACAAGAATTCGCACGCGGTTTCCGGGATTCAACAGCGTCCGGAAGACGTGTCAGGTAATCAGCGGCCCACGAATATTCGCTGGCTGATCGTCGCGATGCTGATGGGATTCACCTTTCTGGGACACTTCAATCGGGTCAGCATTACCGTGGCCGCCAAGGCAAAGTTTATCGGGCCGGGCCTGCTGTCTGAAATTCAGATGGGGTTTGTTTACTCCGCATTTCTGTGGACGTATACGCTGTGCATGCTCCCCGGTGGATGGGTGATCGATCGCATCGGTCCTCGACTGGCAATGGGAGGTATGGGACTTGGCCTGGGTTTTGGTGTTGTGTTGACGGGGGCACTTGGCTGGTCGGGGCTGCCAATCGCCGCTCTGTTCATCCCGCTGCTGTTGGTCCGAAGCATCGCGGGGGCTTTAAGCACCCCGTTACATCCTGGGGCCGCACGCAGTGTCTCACTCTGGCTGCCATTGTCGAGTCGCTCTGCCGGCAACGGCCTGGTCACAGCTGGGGCGCTGATTGGCATCGCATTAACGTACCCAGGATTCGGCTGGCTGATGGATCAATTCGACTGGGCCGCAGCATTTATGATGTGTGGTACCCTGATGATGCTGTTCGCCATTGTCTGGCTCATGCTTTCCACCGATAGCGTTGCCGGCCATTCAAAGTCCAACGCCGCGGAAAAGCGTCTGGTCGCGACCAGTGGCGATGCACCGTCGGAGCCTGGAATTTCAGTGCGTCAATTCACAACGTTGTTCCGCAATCCGGGGCTTGTGTTGCTCGCATCGAGTTATGCGGCCTACAGCTATTTTCAATACCTGTTCTTCTACTGGATTGATTTCTATTTCGGAAAAGAACTGCAACTGCCGGAAGCTGAAAGTCGCAGGGCGACGTTTATTGTGATGATCGCCATGGCCGCGGGCATGGCGGCCGGTGGATTCCTGACAGATACGCTCAGTCGTCGCATCGGACTTCGTCGAGCTTTTCGCACAATCGCTTTTTTAGGCATGTCGCTGAGTGCTGTATTCGCCTGGTTTGGTGTTGCCGCAACCGCCCCCAATTCGGTCGTATGGATGTTCTCACTGGCCCTGGCCTCGCTGGGAATGTGTGAGGGGGTTTTCTGGACATCCGCTCCTGCCCTTGAACCAAAACACGGCGGTCTGGCCTGCGCGTTTCTGAACACGATCGGCAACGCCGGTGGTATACTTGCGCCGGTTTGTACACCGTGGATTGGAACTCACTATGGCTGGCCCGCAGCGATCGGCACTGCCTGCTGCACGAGTATCATGGGCGCCGCGCTGTGGATCTGGATCGACATCGACCACCGCAACCTTTCGTGACTATGGGATCGGATTCGTCTGATTGGTGCTGCGGAACGATCTCCGGTTCAACTCAAGGTCAATATTTGGGCGCGGGGCTCGACACGCGTCTGTGGCCCATGCTAACATTTTCGGCAGCAGCGCTCTCAATACGCGTCCATCTGACATCGCACGAAATGAGCCGACAATATGGAATCATTGAACTCCGAGGATGGGCCATTGCCGGAATTACAACTCACGACTCACGAACCCCTCGGCGATGAATCGGATGCTGATGGGCTGAGTTGCGTCATCTGTAAGCAGCAAATCGAGCACACTTATTTTGCTCTGGGAGATCAGGTCATTTGTTCGGATTGTCGAGACGCTGTCATGGCTCCCCCAAAAGGCAGCGGGTTGGTGCGATTTTTCAAAGCCGCCTTTGTCGGTACGCTCGCTGGGCTGCTCGGTGCATTGATCTGGTACTTAATTCGAGTCATTGCCGACCTTGAAATTGGGCTGGTCGCGATACTCGTCGGTTTGATGGTTGGCAAAGCCGTCTACTGGGGATCGTCAAACCGGG
This sequence comes from Planctomycetaceae bacterium, assembly GCA_020426105.1. GTDB lineage: Bacteria > Planctomycetota > Planctomycetia > Planctomycetales > Planctomycetaceae > SXXK01. The sequence goes on along the minus strand of JAGQQS010001223.1, from coordinate 1,075 downwards.
GAGGTATCAAATATCAAGTGCTGGCCGTACTCATTACTTACGGCTGCATTTCAGCCAACTACATGCCTGATATATTACAGGCCTTGATGAATGAAGCTGCTCAGAGGCAGAATGCTCCGGAAACGGATACGCCGCCGAACACAACGGCGTCGTCTGACGAGGAATCTGGTGGGAGTGATCTCGATGCATCAGCAGCCGCCAGGGAGGATGGATCAGATGGAAGTCAGAAAGAACCTGAATTACGTGAAAGGCGGGATTTACCGCTGATCGTTTCGCTGATCCTTCTCGCCTTGTTCACTTTTGTCCTCGCTTTGGCAACCCCTGTGCTGATGGGAATGGAGAGCCCGATCGGGTTGCTGATCGTCGGGTTTGCGCTATGGGAAGCCTGGAAGTTCAGCGCGCACCGTTCAATTCCGATTACAGGCCCGTACGAAACAGGCGATCAGGGCGGCTTCATCGAAGCACCGATTTGATGGAAGAGAATCCAGTTGTCAGATCCGTCAGCTCCCAGGTCGTTGTGCGAAAAATGCGGTTTGCACCTGGCGCCAGTAATGCTCGTGTGCCCGGGTTGCAAACGCCTGACGCATGCTGCTCAGTTAGAATCACTTGCAACAAAAGCCCGATCGGCGGACGCGGCAGGTGACCTGACAGCGGCGCTTGAATTCTGGCGGGAGGCACTCGAGTTGCTCCCGCGTGATTCGAAACAGTATGCATTAATCACCTCGCAAATCAGCCAGTTAGGCCAACGTTTGAGTCAGACTCACGTGCCCGGTCTGAAAAATCCTGATTCCGGGTTGTTAAACAGGTCGCAGTCTGGCAGGGCAGCGAGCAACGCAGGGCTCGCGACCGGCCTCGGAGCCATGGCTCTGTTCGCCTGGAGATTCAAGGTCTTGTTGGCTGGACTGACGAAGTCCTCCACGCTATTTTCGATGCTGGCCTCGCTGGGCGTCTACTGGACGGTCTGGGGGTGGAAGTTTGCGCTGGGATTAGTACTTTCTATTTATGTCCATGAAATCGGCCATATCATAGAACTGCGTCGTTATGGATTTCGCACTGGCGCGCCCACCTTTATTCC
>JAGQQS010001222.1 GCA_020426105.1 Planctomycetaceae bacterium | reverse complement strand
CGCGCAACTTGAAGGACCAGCATGAAAAATGGAATGCAGATACCTGGGTTGTTCCGATGCTGGCGGGTGTGGATGCTGCGGTATCCCAATCGGCGGTATGTGAACTCACTTCTCTGAAAGACAGCGAGGCCGTCGTCCGTTTCGAAGGCACGACGGAAGGTGCCGTCACAGGTTCCGCAACGAAGATTCGTTTGACGGGTGAATTCACATTTGATCGCAGAGACGGATTCATTCGTTCCTTCAAAGCGGTCCAGTCAGAAGAGCGGGAGCCGGGGCCGTTTAGTCCGGGCCTCGATGTTAACGCCACGATCACCTGGACTCAGAAGCTGTCTGATCCAAAGCTATCGGAGGCTGTGCCGGACGAGATGCCGGAGGCTGTGCCGGACGAACGCCAGTTGTTATTGACGCTGGCGACGCCTGACCGGGTGATGCTGCTGCACAATCGCGCCTGGCACGTGTTCCACGAGACGGCAGAACTGGTGATGCTCCGCATGGTCCATGCCGGATCGCTCGTCGCACAATGCAATATCTCACCGTCGCCCGCCGTTCCACCAGGAGACTTCACGTCGGAGCAGGAATATCTCGACGAAGTCAAAGCCGCACTGGCAGAACGTAAGGGACAGGTACAGTCCTCCAAAGTACACAGCGACATCAATGGCTGGCGAATTCATCATATCCGGGCGCTGGGGAAGGCCAATGACAAGGCACTGATCTGGGATTATTTTCTGTGTACGGCCGGGTCGGGCCAGCAATTGTCCCTGATTTTTTCGTATGCAGAAGAAGACGAGAAACTGGTTGCAGGCTCTCCGGAGCAAATGCTGGGGACGCTTACAGTGCGGGCAAATCGTCCAAAAGTCGCCTTGCCACGCTGAAGTCTCCTGATAAAAACCTGTCACCAGCCGACAGACGATCTTGCCCCAAAGCGGACGACTGGTCTACGATTGGATTGCGTGTTCCTTCGGGATTGTGAAGAATCACAGTCCAGCCGGAAGATATTATTGAGTTTGTGATTATCCTGCGGAACGGATTTTTCCGTCACCGCCCGTTATGACTGTCGAAGGAAAGTAAGAATGGCAACACTCAGTTCCGTCAGTCGCTGCACTTTGCTGCTGGCGTTCGTGGCACTTGTTCCCGGTTCCCTGCAAGCGGTGGACGAGATTGTCCTGACGGCTGAAGACGGCAAGACAGCCCAGATCGTGGCTTCCATGGTGTCCAGTCGCCACATCAATCATCCCGAAATTGATGACTCACTGTCTGAAAGACTGCTCAAACGATACCTCGAAATCTGGGATCCACAGAAACTCTATTTTCTGAAGTCCGATATTGATGAGTTCTCGCGGGAAAAAACGTCGCTGGATGACAAAATCCTGAAAGGCGATGTGCAGTTTGCCGCTGGCGTGTTCAATCGCTTCCGTGCCCGCATGGACGTTCGTGCCGCCAAACTGGATCCCCTGATCGACATGGAATATGACTTCACAGTCGAAGAAGAAATGGTGCGAGATGCGAAAGAGATCCCCTGGGCGGCCAACGAAGAAGAACTCGATGAGCGCTGGCGCAAACGTATCAAATTCGATCTGCTGATGCTCAAAATGGACGATATCGATCTGACCGAGGCAAGGAAGCGACTGCACAAGCGTTACCACACGAATCAGGTTTTTCTGGACCAGACAGAAGCCCATGAAGTGCTTGAACTGTATCTGTCGTCAATGACACACTGCCTCGATCCGCACTCAACATATATGTCGCCGCAGACGCTGGAAGATTTTCGTATCGATATGGAACTGAAGCTCGATGGAATCGGAGCCCGCCTGAAATACGACGATGGGTACACGGTTGTAGAAGAAGTGATCGAAGGCGGAGCAGCGTCGCTCGACGGACGCCTGAAAAAAGGTGATAAAATTATCGGAGTTTCCTTCGATGCGTCCGATAATTTTGTGGATGTCGTGGAAATGAAGCTGACCAAAGTTGTGGAAATGATCCGCGGCAAAAAAGGTACAAAAGTTAAGCTCAAGGTTCTGGTGCCCAAAGAAGAAAACGAAGAAGAATCGGCTGGCCACGAACGCCGCACCAAAATTTACGAATTGACGCGCACCGAAGTCAAAATCACTGAAGACGAAGTGAAAGGTAAAATCCTGGAATCGTCCGAATGGATTGATGGCCGTAAAGCAAAGGTCGGGATTCTGCGAATTCCGGCATTCTATCGCGATTTTCGCGGGGCGTCCCAGGGAGGAAACTTCAAGAGCACCGCTCGGGACGTGAAAGTTGTCCTGGAGGAATTCAACAAACAGGATGTGCAGGTTCTGATCGTTGACCTCCGTTGGAACGGCGGCGGTGCACTGCAGGAAGCTATTGAGGTTTCCG
>JAGQQS010000095.1 GCA_020426105.1 Planctomycetaceae bacterium | reverse complement strand
GCACGCGCCAGGGCTGCTATGGATATTATTTGCCTGAGCCGACACAGCCTCTGGGGGCATGGAAGTTCATACCGGTTTCTGAACCGACGGCGCCGACGCCCTTCGGTCACGGGCTTGGTGTTGGCGACGTCAATTCCGATGGTCGTCGCGACATCATTGCAACGGACGGCTGGATGGAACAACCGGCAGAAGGCCCGATTGAAGGTATCTGGACCTTTCATAAGTATCCGTTTGCCCGGGCTGCGGCGGACATGTTTGCCTTTGACATTGATGGTGACCAGGACGCCGATATCGTCACCTCGCTCAGTGCACACGACTATGGGTTGGCATGGTATGAGAATACAGGCACCAGTGCTGACGGTGAGATACAGTTCGAGAAACATTTGTTAATGGGTGAGACCAGGTCTGACAGCCCGTATGGCGTCCTGTTTACTGAGCTGCACGCAGTGAAGCTGGCCGACATGAACGGCGATGGGTTGCCTGATATTGTCACCGGAAAAACATACTGGTCACATCATGCTCAGAGCCCGATGTGGGATGCAGGGGCCGTTGTATACTGGTTTGAACTGACTCGCGGGAAGGACGGCACTGTGGATTTTGTCCCGCATCTGGCGGACAGCGAAGCAGGGATCGGGCGCGGACTTTTCGTTGATGATCTCAACGACGATGGTCTCGTCGATATCGTCTGTGGCGGGATGAAAGGTGCCCATGTTCTGATGCATACTGCCAGCCCGGTGTCCGAGGCCGAATTTCTCCAAAGCCAACCACAAAAGCGGAGAGAGATGGCGGAAGGTCTGTCACCGGCGGATGCGGCCGGGGCGATGACCGTGCCCCCGGGCTTTAAAGTGCAGCTTGCTGCCGGTGAGCCTTTAGTGCATCAACCGGTGGCCATGTGTTTTGATCACAAGGGCCGCCTGTGGATTGCGGAGGCACACACATATCCGCTGCGCGCACCCGAAGGTGAAGGAAAAGACAAAATTCTGATCTTTGAAGACACGACCGGTGATGGTGTGTTTGATACGTCAAAAACATTTATCGAGGGCTTGAATCTGATCAGCGGTCTGGAGGTGGGGTTTGGCGGCGTTTACGTGGGGGCGGCTCCGTATCTGATGTTCATTCCGGATCGCGATGGTGATGATGTGCCTGATGGGACAGATGCAGCGCAGGCGGTCGGCGGTACCGAAAACAAAACAGGAAAGCCGACAGTTGCAGATCGACTGCAGTTCGAAAAAGACGTTCCGCCCGGAGCTATTGTCCTGCGCGATGGATTTGGCTGGCAGGACACCCACGAAACACTCAACACCTTCATCTGGGGCCCGGACGGCTGGCTCTACGGTTGTCATGGTGTTTTCACGCACTCCAAAGTCGGCAAGCCGGGTGCCACCGATGATCAGCGTCTGCCACTCAATGCTTCCGTCTGGCGCTATCATCCCGTGAAGGACATCTTCGAAGCGTTTATGAATGGCACAAGTAATCCATGGGGAGTCGACTTTAACGACAAAGGTCAGGCGTTTCTCACGGCCTGTGTGATCCCTCACTTATGGCACGTGATTCAGGGGGCGCGCTATCATCGACAAGGTGGACAGCATTTTAATCCTTACACTTATGAAGACATCAAAACGATTGCTGACCATGCGCACTACGTCGGGAATATCGCAGACCATGCATGGTGGGGTCATGAACCCAAAGCTGCCGGCGCGACCGCGGACGCGGGCGGTGGCCATGCGCATTGTGGCGCTATGATTTATCTGGGAGACAACTGGCCGGATGCATATCGCAATAAGATCTACTTCAACAACATTCATGGCAATCGTATCAATTGCGATGTACTGGAGCCGGAAACGGGATCAGGTTATGTGGGACATCACGGCCGGGATCTGATGCTGGCGAATGATCGCTATTATCGGGGCATCAATCTGCGATATGGCCCGGATGGAAGTGTCTACCTGATCGACTGGTACGACAAAAATGCCTGTCATCGCACAAATCCCGAGATCTGGGATCGGAGCAATGGCCGCATCTTTCGAATCCTGTATGGCGACATCAAAGACTCCCGCTTCGACGGATCGAGCTGGACCGACGAGCAGTTAATGGCTGCCCACGAAAAAAAGAATGATTGGCATGTCCGCACGGCTCGGCGACTGCTGATGGAACGTGGCGCGTCGCCCCAATTCACAGGCGATCTCTGGAGGTCTGCATCCGACGCTACCAAGACAGTGGAGCGTCGGCTGAGATACCTGTGGAGTCTGCATGTGGTCAGCGGTCTGACCGAAGAACGGGTTCGTGTCCTGCTGCAGGACAACGAAGAATACATTCGAGCCTGGACAGTCCAGCTTGCGCTGGAGGACCAGCAGGCGTCCGAGGATCTGCTGCGACAGTTGACGAAACTCGCGGCGAGTGATCCATCGGCCGTCGTTCGGATGTATCTGACATCGGCCCTGCAGCGACTGCCGGAAGCGCAGCGCTGGGGGCTTGCTTCCGCCCTGGCGATGCACGCGGAAGACGCGAATGATCACAATCTGCCGCTCCTGTTGTGGTACGGTGTCGAGCCATTGGTGATCGAGGATCCGTCACGAGCGATTGAATTGGCGCTGACCACGAAAATTCCCAAACTGCGACGCTTCTTGTTTCGACGCGCGGCGGCTCAGAATGATACGTTGCCAGCTGTTGTCACGGCACTTGGTGCTGCGTCGGACATTGAGCTGCAACAGTTGATTATGGAAGAAATGCTGGCATCATTTGAAGGTCGAGTCGGGATTCCGATGCCGAAAGCATGGGAACCTGCGTACGAGGTTCTGACGCACAGCAAAGAACAGGTTGTAAGAGACCGCGCGGATCAGCTCGCCGTGCTCTTCGGAGATCAGCGTGTGTTCGGACCTATGCGAGCGTTGCTGGCTGACCCCGGCCAGGAAACTGCGCGACGTCGCCAGGCTCTGGATGTACTTGTGAAGGGTCAGGATACGAAATCCTCCGAAGTCCTGCTCAGCGATGCAGTGCTTTCCAACGCCGATCTTCAGGCGGCGGCCGTGAAAGCCCTCGCGACGCTGGGCAGCGAAAGGACGCCGACCGTCCTGCTCGATCGTTATCCGAAGTTCAGCCGCGAAGTTCGCGCGGATGCAGTCAGCACGCTCGTCTCGCGACCCACATGGACGAAACGACTGCTGACCGACATCGGCAGTGGTGGTGTGCCGAGCAGCGACCTGCACGCCTGGCACGTGCGTCAGATTCTGTCGTTCAACAACAAAGAACTGAACGATCTGTTAAAATCTCACTGGGGTGAAATCCGGGAAACAGCCGGCGATCGCAGGGAACAGATCGCGATGTGGAAAAAGGAGCTGACTCCGAAAGTACTCGCGAAAGCAAATTTGGGTAATGGGCGCCGGATCTTTGCCAAAACGTGTCAGAATTGCCATCGTCTTTTTGGTACGGGTGGCCAGATCGGGCCCGACATCACGGGGTCCAATCGAGCCAATCTGGACTATATTCTGGAGAACATTCTCGACCCCGGTGCCGTGGTCGGACGCGATTACCAAATGACCGTCGTCGCCCTGCGGGATGGCCGTTCCATCAGCGGCTTGCTCAGACAGGAAACGGACAGCGCATTAACCATTGAAACCATCAACGACAAAGTCGTCGTGCCGAAGTCTGAAATCGAAGAGCGGAGTTTAGCGAACGTTTCCATGATGCCCGAACGGCAACTCGATCCGATGACCAAAGACGAAGTCCGGGATTTGATTGCCTACCTGGGCAGTACCCACCAGGTCGTTCTGGCAGGTCCCGCGCCACCCATCGATCCGGCAACGGGAAAGGTTCCGGGAGCCATCGAAGGCGAGGCCATGAAGATTGTGGAAAAAACCGCCGGTGCCGCGACCAGCCAGAACATGAGCAGCTTTAAGGCAGAGCGGTGGAGCGGGGCCGATCATCTGTGGTGGACGGGCGCAAAACCCGGTGACAGGCTGGCGCTGGAGATGACCGTTGAGCAGACAGGAACCTACGATGTGGAAATGGTGCTGACCCGAGCCCGCGACTATGGAATTGTTAAATTATCAATCGATGACACCGTTCTGGATGCCGGACTGGATCTCTATAACAAGGCCGATGTGATCACGACTGGAGTGCTGACATGGCCCGGAATTCAGCTGAGCCGCGGCGTGCATCGTCTGCAGCTTGAAATCACGGGAGCAAACGCAGATGCCGTAAAGGCGTATATGGCGGGAATCGATTATCTGCGACTTGTACCGTCAGCAAAGCCTTAGAACATTTCGTCATAGTGCATCAGGTCATCTTCTGTGACGAGTTCATACTGCCGCTCTTTCAGGACCCGCAGCGCTTCGTCGGTTTCGCTGACAAAGATCGCCACAGCGCCTCGACCATTTTTGCGATACATCAGCGGATAGACGTACTGTACGTTCAGTTCGGCGGACATCAGACTTCCCAGAACAGCCGTATGTGGCTGGTCAGCATTCGGAAGCAGGACCCCGATCACGTCCGTTTCGAACATGGTGAAATTTGCAAACGTCAACAGCTCATGCGCCCGTTCATAGTGGTTGACGATGACCCGTGCGACGGCACAGTCAGCAGAATCCAGAATACTCAGCGCCATGATGCGGAGGTCATCCCGTTCGATGACACGCAGCAACTGGTGCAGAGAACCGACGCGGTTTTCAAGAAATACGATAAATTGCCGGAGGCACGGCCAGTCCCGACCCCGTGACGTTGCCGGCTGGACAAGTGAATCATCTCCGAATCCTGAACTCATAACACATCAACTCCGTGGCAAAGTATCGCCGAAGACGGTCAGACTGCGAATAATCAGGCACTCTTGCGAAACGATTCACGCCCGTCAATAATCGAACTGGCATCAAAGCGTTTTCCGAAATATCGCGAAATAGCCAGTGGATCGCTCAAAACCTTTTCGGCACTGCCGGACACCAGTACCTGTCCGTCACATATAATGTAACTGCGATCCGTTATCGTCAGTGTTTCCCGTTCACGATGGTCGGTGAGCAGAATTGAAATTCCCCGATCCTTCAAACCCTTGATGATGTCCTGAATGCTGTGGATCGTAACCGGGTCGATGCCGGTAAAAGGTTCGTCCAGCAGGATGATTTGCGGATCACTGGCAAGGGCGCGTGCAATTTCCAGACGCCGACGTTCACCACCCGATAAAGAGCCGGACCGCTGGGCCCGCTTTTCCCAAAGACCGAACTCATTCAGCAGCTGTTCAATCCGATCCTGACACTTTTTGCGACCGATACCCCGGTACTCCAGAATGGCAAGGATGTTATCTGAAACGGACAGTTTTGAGAAAATGCTGGTGTCCTGCGGCAGATACCCAAGTCCGTTCTGAGCCCTGCGATACATCGGCCAGTGCGTTACGTCTTCGCCGCGCAGCAACACCTTTCCCTCGGTCGGGGCAATCAGCCCACAGGCCATGCGAAAACTGGTACTTTTACCAGCGCCGTTGGGGCCGAGCAAACCGACGATTTCACCCTGGTTGACGTAAAAACTAACGCCGTCAACGGCCCGTTTTCCGGGGTAATCCTTCACCAGTCCATCACAAGACAACAACGCCATCGGAGAATCCTTCTCACGGGTCTGCAAAGAAGCCGTCGAATCGAAGTTTACCGAATTTTCTTCATCCTGAATATATTGGGATAAAACGGGGCTCGGTAAAGCGGGTAGTCTGCGTCGGACTGGCGAAGTTCCTCGCCCATATGCCGATAGTCGGACTCCGTTGTCGCATGGCCTTTTACGGGAAAACCGTTGCCACCATTCATAAATGGAATGCCGTGTGGCCAGAAAATGAACATGGCCTTGCCGATCAGATCTGTTTCACGAACGGCATAGCGATGACTTTGGATGCCGCGTAATGGTCGGCTCCAGTAATCAAACAACCGGCTGTCTTTGCTGGCCGGCGAATTATCGCCGCACATCAGATATTCGTCCGCGTCCAGTTTCATCTCGAACAAACCTTTATGCTGGGACCGCTGTTCGGACACCAGCCGTACGTATTCAGAGCCATAACTTTGAGGGGATCGGAGGTTGGCGGCCAGTGTCCGAAAATCGCGACTGTCTATTTCGCATGCCCGCGCCGCACCGTATGCGGGGTTCCCACTGCGGCCTGTTTCGTCGCTGTATTCCAGGACGTCGGCTCGGTAATAGATGTCGCGGCGGATATTCAGGGCGGATGCGGTGACATCCATCCCTCTGGCCGCGATACCGGCGGGCGCCAGATCCTGTTCGCCCGGCAGGTTATAACCTTCCGTCACAAACGTGACTTCTTTATCGAATGCAACCGGAGAACCATTAATCCACAGCAGAACTCGATCATCGACGTTGGCAAATGAGAATTCATATTCGCCATCGCCGGACGCACCTGATTCCGCGGTTGCGACAATCGTGCCTTCCGAATAGACACCGTCGGCGTTTCGATCTCGCCGCAGAATCTCGACCTTGCCGGATGCCGGATGAAACCGTGTCTGAACTGCACGTATGCCTTCGATCAGTTCCAGAATCAGCACCGCTTCCAGTGACGAATTACGGACGTCCAGTTTCGCATTCAGCGTCAGATCGTTGACCCAGTACAAATCGCCGTCATCCAGCGGATCGTTGTTCATTCGGGGGGAGCGAAATTCGATAGAATTGAAGCCGCAAAAATCCGTCACCAGCATCGGAGACAGCGCGATCGACGTCGTTGGTTGTTCCGTTTCTGTCGTTCTCCACAGGGCCGCTTCCGGGACGAGATGTCGGTAACGCAGCCACTGGAGTTCTTCGGTCGAACCTGACAGAGTGTAAGTTCTGGCATCTGGATCAGGCTTCCAGCCGCCTTCGCGAATTGGCCAGCCACCCATCGTGTTGTCCGACGCCGTGTAGACGGATGGCACCCAACGTTCTTCTGCGCCGTTTTTGAGCAGCGCACGTGGCGGATATTCGTCATCGTAGACCAGCAGCTGGATGTCCTGCTGAGTCGCCGGGTCTGCCTTGCGTCGAATCGTGAAATCCGGTTCGCCCTCTGCTTTCGTGTAAACGTCGCCCTGTCTGAACTCCACTGTCTCAGACGGCAATCCAATCAGGCGTTTAATGTAATTGACGTATGGTTCTTCCGGATTCTTGAAGACGACCACATCAAATCTTTTAAATTCGCTGACCTGTTTATTCACCACGATGCGATCGCCGTTGAAGACGGCATCATGTTCCACATTATTCTCGAAGCGGCAGTTAGGACAGACCGATCTCAACACGCGACCTTCCGGATTAATAACTCCGGAGTCCTGATAAACTTCCTGGCTGGCTCCGATCGTATACGGGATCTCGCAGCCTGAACAAGTAACTTCCTTGTGTCGACCATACAACGTCGGCGCCATTGACCCGGTCGGGATGACAAACGCTTCCGCCTCGAAAGTCTTAAAGACAAATGCCAGAATGAAGGCGATCGCGACAGCCTCGATTGTCTCACGCATCCC
>JAGQQS010001221.1 GCA_020426105.1 Planctomycetaceae bacterium | reverse complement strand
GTGCTGCTGGTACTGTCGGTAATATCCCGAAGACTGCGGCTGCTGTTCATTGTAAAGGGACCGGAATACGTGCGTGACGGATCGTTCGGATTCGACACGCTGTGAAAAGGTCCGATGCCGCTGTTGGCGGCGTAATTGCCGCGCCGGAAGATGCCCAGTGCCAGCTTACCGTGGAGCGGATCTGATGGGCAGCTCATATTGGGGATGGCGACTGATACGATTTCTGTGGGTGGATTCCCAGGGGCTGTCGTCGCTGAAAAAGACGAATTCCAGTCCGCCTGTTTATAAAGGCTGATCTGGTCAATATACGGCAGGATCATCGAAATCCATGTCGCATTGTTTCCGTTGGATGATTCGAAGTTGTAAATCGCGCCCGGGGGGAATTTGCTGTGTGCCCCGTGATAGTTATGTAATGCGAGCCCCAATTGTTTCAGGTTGTTCTTGCATTGCGTTTTTCGAGCCGCTTCCCGCGCTTGCTGCACAGCCGGCAGCAGCAGGGCCGTCAGCACTGCAATGATGGCGATCACGACAAGCAATTCAATGAGTGTAAAGCCGCGGCGAAAATCACGTATCGACATCTGAGTGCCCTTATCGAAGACATAGAGTTCCGCCATTGGCCGCACTACAACTATATATCCTGGGACTGCGAGCAGTTATTGTCAACGTGAATTCAGACCGCTGGATTCGGTTAATTTTATTCCACATTGGATCGATTCTGCGGAATGCTGGGTTCAGAGGCGCGAAAAATGCACATCCTCAAGTGAGCGGCAACAGATCAGCGAGGCAGCGTTCCGCAGCCAGCCGAGCCACTGCAAAAGCGCAAGCCGCCTCGCTCACATTGCGGATGAACATGGATCTGAGTCGAATCGGGCTCAGCTGAAAATTGCGGAAACTTTCCGCCAAAACGCGATCCGCCAGCCAGTCTCCGCTTCCGCTGAGCAGCAACTGCACTGCTTCCGGGGGCGTGCCCGTCAGGTGACTGAGATACTGAAGCCTGTTTTCGATTGCACTGGCGATTTGTGCCCGCTGCCGGTCGCCGACGTATTGAGCCATGTATTCCAGCGCTTCGTCGGAGATCTCGTCGCGGTCGCAGCAGACCATGCGTGCCAGACGATTCAGCGCGGCGGTCCGCGTGGCCGCGTTGTGATCAGCGGTGTTCTGATCCTGGGGGTTGTCCTGGATTTGTCCGTTTACCAGGTGCACATCAAGTGATGTCGCGAAATACTCAGCCGCGACTGGAATAAACCGAGGTTCCGCGCTGCTAAGTGTCTCTGAATCGGATGTGCCGACCCATGGCACCGATGAGACCATAGCGCAGACGGGCGTGCGTCGCACTCCACTGTAAATCAACTCGGAATGAGCCAGTCGTTGGAGATCTGTCAAACCCTCGGACATCGGAATGCCATCCAGCAACGGAATCACATCAGTCGTTGTCGAACCAATGTCAATCAGCAATCCTGGTCCAACCGGAACGGCTCGTCCGGCCCATGTCGCAAGCGCGTGCCAGTTGGCTGCAGCCACGAGATTAGGGAGATCAATTGCATCATCCGGTTCAACAAACTCTGCCGAAGTTGTCCACACGCGCAGCACAGCGTCCGGAAAGGCCTCGGCCACCGTACGTACGATGAACTCAACCCCTTCGGACTTGTTTTCGAAACAGTCTGCCAGTTCCGCTGTCATGGTCAGCGCCACCAGATCATAGTGTTTCGAAGACAGCGCGGGCAGCTGTTTCAGTTCCTGCAGCAGTGCGTCTTTGCGCTGCCAGATGGCAAACGCTCGACTGACACAGTCGCCGTCCGAAGTTGCCGCTTTGATATTAGCCCCACCGATGTCCAGACCAAGCGCTATCACTGAAATCTTTCATTGTTTGAATTTATGCGGCAGTGATTCCGGTTCCGCAAGTTCCGAAGTGAATTCCCGTCGAATACCTGCGGGGCAAAGTCGAATCGCACGTACATCCATTACGGCACCGCCGGGTTTAGACTGCGGAACCAGTTTGAGTGATATCGATTTTCCAGGACCAGGCTCATTGAGTTCGACGCGGCCCAGCGTGCGCCAGACAAAATTCTGAAAGTGCCCGGTCTCCTCGACAACGAAATCCAGAGATTGATCAGCCACCTGCACCTGAACCTTACTGCCTCCATGGCCCTTGCCGCAGCCCTGGAGAATATCGATTTCATACGTTCCTGCTTCAACCGGTCGAAATTTCCATGCAGCGGTATCATGAATATCACTCCAATACCCGACCGTGTTTTTGTGTGGCTGGGGTTCGAATCGCAGATTGGTACCCCGCGTGATCGCATGTCTGGCTGGCAGCACAACAATTTTCGAATCTTCGTCCGCCTCGATAATCGTTTCTTCGCTGAAGATTTCAGCAGGGCGATCCAGTTCAACGACAACTATCTGCTTCGCTCCCTTCGGCGGGGGTGACAAAACGATCGACCATTCGGTTGGTTCTGGCTTAAGCTGCATCGCAGGTTTAGTTTCCGTGCTCCAGCGAATACTCTGGACGATATTGGCCAGTCGCGGCAGTTTGATTGTCGTCGGCCCGGGCTTCCCGTCAGGCATGATGAAATATAAACGGTTCTGATCCCTCAGAACCTGCAGATCCGGAACATCCAGTCCATCTGCGCGGACAGCTGTCGCGGGAGGATCTTCCGGAATTAATGCACCACTTGTTTCACTGCAATCTGGAGTTGCTGCGAAGACGAAGGACGGAAGGAACATCAAAAGCCATCGCAGAATCAGCGCTCGGGAAACGGTTTGCATTCGAAATACCTGAAATATTGACCCTGCCCAAACCTTAAAATTTAGTCTGCTTGAACCAATCCTCTGTTCAATGCAGCAGTATACTGCCAGGCCGTCTGTTCTTGAAGTGCTCTGGAATTCGAACTGCGACGGTGAAGTGAAGCTTCATTCGAGGGGGGGCAACGCTGTGAAGTATTTCTATCAGCATAAATGGGTTCAACTCCGCTTGCCAGACGATTTGCGATTTTCAACCCCAACAGGGGTTTCGCAACAAAGCCTGGGATTGCCGTGAATACGGCGCACCCCAGGTAAAACCTAAGTAGTTTGATCCGGATGCCTTAATGTTGAGTTGCGTGTCGCGG
>JAGQQS010000094.1 GCA_020426105.1 Planctomycetaceae bacterium | reverse complement strand
ACCGCGGAGGAAGTTGAACGCGCGCGGCAGGAAATGCTGCGACTCCGGGAAATTCAGGTTGCCGATTCGCAGTCCCTTGCGATACAGCTCAGTGACTGGGCGGCGCAGGGCGACTGGCGGCTGTTTTTTATCTATCGCGACCAGCTTGAGAAAGTAACCCCTGAAGACGTCAACCGGGTTGCCGCCCGCTACCTTGTACGCAGCAATCGTACAGCGGGACTCTTCGAACCAACGAAGGAAGCCGAGCGCATTACTGTGCCTCCGACCCCTGATCTCGCCGAGATGATTGGTGATTACGCGGGACGCACTGATGTCGCACAGGGAGAAGAGTTTGATGCATCTCCGGAGGGCATCGAATCCCGGCTGGAACGGACTCAACTGGCGTCCGGAATCAAAGTCACGCTGCTGTCACGCAAAACACGCGGTTCATCCGTCACACTGAAACTTAATCTGCGCTACGGAAACCTGCAGGCCCTCAAAGGACTTGCCACCGCGGCAAAATTGCTGCCGCAACTGATGGATCGCGGCACCGAAAATCTTACGCGCCAACAGATCAGTGATGAACTCAATAAGTACCGCGCAGAAATGCGGGTCTCTGGTGATGCCGGGAATCTGTCAGTCACCGTGCAGACGAATCGTGGAAACCTTGTGCCTGTCCTGAAGATCATCGAAGAAATTCTTCGACGGCCAAAATTGCCGCCCGAAGAACTGGAACTTATTCGCGAAGAGACCCTGTCAAATGCAGCTGAACGCGTCAGTGATCCAGTGGCCCTCGCAACAAACACCGTGATGCGAAAGCTGGCCCCGTATGATGTCGATGACCCGCGTTACGTTGCAGAGTTGAAAGAAGAGATGGAGCGAACCAAAGCGGTGACCATTGATCAGGTCAGGGATGTGTATCAGCGATTGGTCGGAGCAAATGTTGGTGAACTGACAATTGTCGGAGACTTTGAAAAGGATCTTGTTGTTCCGGCAGTCGATGAACTCACGCAGAGCTGGACGTCGCGGGTTAAGTTTGAACGCATACCACGAGTTGCTGTGGATAATCAAACCGGAGATTTTTCGCAGATCGAAACTCCTGACAAAGCCAATGCGGCTTACTTTGCCGCCATGACATTAGCGATGAAGGACAGCCATCCGGACTATCCGGCGCTCGCGATCGGCAACTTCATCCTCGGTTCCGGTGGTCTGTCGTCACGACTTGCGGATCGAGTTCGCCAGAAAGACGGGCTTTCATATACTGTACAATCGAATTTGCAGCCATCAGCCGTTGACGAACGTACCGCCTTCTATGTCTTCGCGATCTCGAATCCGGCTAACGCAGGCAAACTGAAGGAAGCTATCGCCGAAGAACTGACCCGACTGGTTGCTGACGGCATTACACCGGAAGAACTCGCACAGGCCAAAGACGGTTATCTGCAGTCACTGCAGGTCGCCCGCACGGACGAAAATTCGCTGATTTCGATGCTGGACGCCTATGCATTTATCGGCCGCGACATGAAATATGTCGCGGAGTTCGAAAAGAAAATCCGCGATCTCACCGTCGAACAGGTGAACGCAGCCCTGAAGCAGCATCTGAAGCCTGAACGACTCTACATCGTCACCGCCGGAGACTTTCAGTCGATGCTCGCAGAATAGTTGGTGCGTTAAACGGAGACGCATGGATGTCGCGAGGTCTTCACTTTTTAAGTCGTTTCTCCGTCTGACACTGGATGGTCCCACAATGCTCTCGCCGATTCCTGCATTTTCCCGGCTTGTCGTCACGGGCAATGATCGTGCGAAGTATCTGCACAACTTCTGTACGAATCAGGTCCGTGAACTTCCGGCCGGAAGTGCGTGTGAAGCCTTTTTCTGCGATGTCAAAGCACGTGTGATCGCACATGGTTATGTCCTGGCGTTTGAGGACTGCCATGAAATCTGGATGCTCGCAGGTAACGAAGCCGGCATTCTGCAGCATCTCAACCGCTACATTATTACAGAAGATGTGACAATCCATTCGGCTACCGCATCAACATGTGCCATGTTCGCGGTTGGCCCAGCCACGACTGAGGCGCTGCTCAGGGTGACAGAAAATCCTGACTCGGTAGTTTACCAGCCGTTAACCTGTGCAAGGCTGCAATTTCGAGCAGAGGACAACGCTTCTGCAGCAGTGTCGGCCCTGTCCATCGTTTGGGCGGACACACCACTCCTGTGGCTGGCATTGCCAACAGATGGACCAGATATCCTCGCGCATATCCCCACGCATGTGGATGTCGATGCCGCGCAACGGAGTTTTGAAGAATTGCGAATCCGCGAACGTTTTCCGCTTGTCGGTCAGGATTTAACGACCGAAAATATGGCGCCTGAGGCTGAAAGAAACAAGAGTGCCATCAGCTACGTCAAGGGTTGTTACCTTGGACAGGAACCCATCGCGCGACTGGACGCCATGGGGCACGTCAATCGCGCACTTCGATGTGTAGAGTCCTCGGTTCCTTCGGACCAGTTACTGCAGGCGACAGTCCTTGCTTCCGACGACGTCGTCGCTGGCGTCGTGACGTCAGCGGTACCCGTGCAAGAGGGGGCGATCGGATTGGCAATGATTCGAGCCAGTGCAATTCATGTTCCGCTCCATAGCGTGATCGAAGGGCAGGTGGTAACGATAACCATCTCACGCCCGCGCAATGCCTGAAACATGGCCCGCGAGACCTGTTGGCTACGCGCTGGGTTCGGCACACGACTGCTGTCAATTCATCCTGCTGCTGAGGACCGTAACGCTCGCGCGATATAGTCGCGCTGCACTTTGGAGCGCGGAACCCGGCCAGGAAACCAGCTGCGGATATCGGCGTCCAGACCAATACCATGCATGAAGTTATAAAGCCCTTTATTCAATCCTGTGCCCAGTGCATCGTGATCGACGCCCGTCGGATCAATGAATTCAACGTCGTTTTTTGCAAAGGTGACAGGTGGCAGCGGGACGAGCCGGACACCATAGTCTTCCGGGTGCTTTCCTACAGGTGAATGCACAGTGCAGGTAAACCGATGGAAAAAGCCGGACTGGATGCACCCTTCTTCAAATAACTGCCGCACATACTCCAGTGAATCCACAGTGTCCTGCACGGTCTGAGTCGGAAAGCCGTACATCAGATAGGCGTGAACCAGCACTCCAACATCACTGAACGCCCGCGTGACGCGGGCGACCTGCGCGACTGAAACTCCCTTTTTCATAAGATTCAGCAAACGATCTGAAGCCACTTCGAGGCCACCGGAAATGGCAATGCAGCCACTGGCCGCGAGAAGCTCACAGAGCTCCGGCGTGAACGATTTTTCAAACCGGATATTGCCCCACCATGAAATCACGACGTTTCGTCGGAGCAATTCTTCGGCCAGGGCTTTGAGCGCTTTGGGCGGAGCGGCTTCATCAACGAAATGAAATCCCGTCTGGCCGGTTTCACGGACGATCGCTTCGATCCGATCGACCAGCAGAGACGCGGCCACAGCATCGAAGCGGCCGATATAGTCGAGCGTCACATCACAGAAACTGCATTTCTTCCAGTAACATCCATGCGCGACAGTCAGTTTGTTCCAGCGACCGTCGGACCACAGTCGGTGCATCGGATTCAGCATATCAAGCGTTGACAGATATTCGGCGATCGGCAACCCGTCCCATGTCGGTGTACCCACTTCGGCAAACGGAATATCAGGTTCATCGCAGTGAATATAGTCGACGCGGTTTAATTCGGGGTTTCGTACAAACGTCCGCACAAGCTGAGACTGTGGGCGTTCTCCTTTAAGGTATTCCAGCAATGCCAGCAGAGGGCGTTCCCCGTCATCGAGTGCGACATAGTCGAAGAAATCGAACACACGCGACTCTGCCAGCTCACGAAGTTCCGTGTTCACAAATCCACCGCCCAGCGCGGTCACAATTTCCGGATGCTGGGCTTTGATGGTTTGCGCGATCCGAAACGCCGCGTACACACAGCCGGGAAACGGAACAGAAATAAGTACAATATGAGGCTGATGCCGCGTGAGTGTTTCCAGCGTAACTTCGCGGAGCGTTGTATCGACCAGGTTCAAAGGTGCCGCCAGTGCGCTCGCCAGCGGGTCAAAGCTCGGCTGGCTGGCAGCCAGTGATTCGGCGTACCGCACGAATTCGAAACGTGGATCAATCGCTTCTCTCAGCACGTCGGCAATATCGCTCAGGAACAACGTCGCGAAGTGGCGAGCTCGATCCTGCGTGCCGAGCGATCCAAACGCCCAGCTCAGGGGATCGCCATCACTGTCGTCATCATCACATTCGTAGACATCCAGCGTATCAAACCGCGGACCTTCGGGCAGAAAACTGCGTGAGTTGATGCGATGGGCGAGCGTGGAATCGCGTCCCTGAAGGAAAGCGATCGCTGGGGCAATCGCCGAAACGTACTGGTCAAACTCTTCGCAGAAATGCTCAATCGCGGCCGATGGTTTGTTGCGGGATGGATTTATCTGACTTCGGATCTTATTCAGGCCGTCGAATGAGAACAGCCGGAGTACGAGTTTTAAAGCGAGGTCGTCCTGTACGGCATCAACACCCCGCGAACGCAGAAACCCTGTGATATAAGCGGTCGATGGATACGGCGTGTTCAACTGTGTCATCGGGGGAATCAACGACAACACGCGGCAGTTTTGGGGAAGTGAAGAATTCAAGGGCGTCGTTTTGAGTGCGAGTACTGGTAGTCATTGTCAGACAATACATCGTAAGTTGAAAGATGCTGAACACCAACACACTCTGCATTCTTTTCACTGAAGCCAGGCAAGACTATGATGCGGGTCGGGAGAATCAATCCTTTCCGTCTTTGAAAGTTCACGTTATGAATATCTCACGTCGAACCTGGATTTCTTCGTCAGTATCCGGTGCTGTGACGGCCATGCTGACTCCGGGAATATCCCAAAGCGCTCAGGCCGCTGCCGTGGCTGATCCGATCGTTCGTCCAGGCAAGCCGCTGCTGAAGTTGAGTCTGGCGGGTTACTCGTTCAACAGACTGTTTGCGAAACGCGGAACGCCCGAAGAGATAGCAAAAGCAGACATGTCGCTGGAGAAATTCATCGACTATTGTGCTGCACAGGGCCTTGGTGCGACGGAACTTACCGGATATTACTTCCCTAAAGAGATCACGCCCGACTATCTGCGAAGTATCCGCGCGCAAACGCATCGTCTGGGATTGTCCATTTCCGCTACGGCAATCGGCAATGATTTCTGCGTCGTCGAGGGTGATGCGCGACAGAGGCAGCTGGCGGAATGTCGTGAATGGATCGATTACGCGGCGGTCATGGGCGCTCCTGCAATCAGGATATTTGCAGGAAAGGTGCCCCAGAACGATAACGAAGAAGCCGCCATCGATCGCTGCGCAGCGGGAATCAATGAATCGCTGAAACATGCGGCCGCCAAAGGCGTCTTTCTGGCACTCGAAAATCATGGCGGGATTACCGCGACTCCGCAACAAATGTTCCGGATCATCGAAAGAGTGGAAGCGTCGCCCTGGTTTGGCGTGAACTTTGACAGCGGCAATTTCCAGACCGAAGATCCTTATGCGGACCTTGCGAAAATTGCCCCTTACGCTGTCAATGCACAGATCAAGGCGTCGATCGCGCCCGGCGGCAAAAAGCAGCCAGCTGATTTTGAACGGATCGTGAAGATTCTCAAAGACGCCGGCTACCGCGGCTTTGTAGCGCTCGAGTATGAGGAACACGAATCGCCGTTTGAAGCGATTCCAAAAATCCTGGAGCGACTTCGACCGTTGATGGATTCATAGCAGTCTGAACGCCCGTGGCAGAAGCTCATCCAGACGGACAAGTTCCGGCGGGGTGTCATGAGCGCGGTTCAGGTCATCC
>JAGQQS010001220.1 GCA_020426105.1 Planctomycetaceae bacterium | reverse complement strand
CCATCCGGGCCTTAAACGCAAAGTGCCAGCCTCTCGCACATTCTTCTTCGCCAGGCGAGTTGAATGAAGACAATTACTCCACCATTCCATCACCAAAAATGCCTCACAAAAATGCTTCACAGCGTTGCCTATACCGGCGGTTTGATTCCAAAATCTTCGACCGTCAGCAGTGCACTGAAGGGGATTCCCCGTGCCTCAAAGGCCGCTCGGCCACCCTGCAGACGATCGACGATTCCAACCGCATGCACGACCTTGCAGCCAAACTCTTCCACTCGTTCGATCGCCTGTATCGCGCTGCCACCCGTCGTGACAACATCATCGACAATGACCACGTTGTCACCGGGCTGAACGGGGCCTTCCACAAAACGCTGCGTCCCGTGGCCCTTGGCTTCCTTGCGAACCATAAAGCCCTGCATGGGGCGGTTTTGTGACGCGGCCGCAACCAGTACTCCTCCCACAATCGGATCGGCCCCGATGGACATTCCGCCGAAACCCGTGAACTGGACGTCCTTGAGTAATTCCAGCAGCCCGTACGATATCTGCATCAACCCTTCGGCACTCAGCGTGACCTGTTTTCCGTCAAGGTAATAGCTGGACTTCTTCCCGGACGCCAGGGTGAAGTCACCAAACTTGAGGGCTCGTTCCCGAACCAGATCCATTAGTCGCGCGCGGTTGAACATGGAGCAGTCTGCTTTTATGATTGAGTTGAAGATGTCGGCTGCGAAGGCAGGTCACGGCACTACATCCGGCCTGGATTCAGCGACGCATCGTAACCGGCTGGAGGATCAGTTCAACCGGTGCGTCGCCGGTTGCCGTCGACACTTTCAGGATTGCGATACATGTCCGCTCAATTGAGTGAGTTTGCCCGGTCACTAAACGTTGAAACTGCTTTCACCGTGCTTGCTGTGGCGAAGAAATTGAAAGCCGCGGGCAAGGATGTCGTTGAGCTCGAAATCGGCGACAGTCCATTTAACAGCACGGCGTCGGCGATTCAGTCAGGCCTGGCGGCGATCAACGACAATCAGTCGCATTACTGCCCCTCACCGGGCATTCCTGAGTTTCGCGAGTCCGCCGCAAAGTTTCTAAAGAACGAGTTTTCCATTCCGGTGACGGCAGAAAACATCGCCGTCGGCCCCGGTGCCAAAGTCTTCGAGCAGTTCTTCTGTGAAGCCTTTCTGGGACCCGGTGATGGTTGCCTGGTCTTCAGTCCGCACTTCCCGACGTATTTGCCGAATATCCAGCGGCGTGCCGCGCGCGCGGTGCTGAAACCATTGAAACAGGAAACTCAATTTCGCCCGCAGGTATCAGACATTGAGGACTTTCTGAACAACGACCCGGCTCCGCGCGCAATCTTTCTGAATTCGCCTCATAATCCCACGGGCGGCGTGACGACGGAGCAGGATTTACGCGATATCGCCGATTTGATTCGTGGTCGCAACGTAGCCGTGTTCAGCGATGAACCCTATTGTCATATGATCTGGAAAGGCAGGCATGATTCGCTGCTCGCGCAGCCCGGCATGCTGGACCAGTGTGTTGCCGCCTATACGTTCAGTAAATCATATTCAATGAGCGGTTGGAGATTGGGTTTCTGCGCATCGTCCCGCGAGATCATCGATGCGATCGGAAAAATGATCAACACAACACTATCGTGCACTCCGCCGATAGTACAACTTGCCGGGCGCGCTGCATTGGAACGCGATTCGAAAGAACGCGACGAAACCATGCTGAAGTTTCGCGAGAAAGTAATGCTGCTGACGCACGGACTGAATAACATCGAAGGTTTTTCAGCGTTGGATCCGACGGCCACGTTCTATGTTTTCCCCGGTGTGAAGCCGATCTGCAATCGCCTGAAAATCACCAGTCATGGACTCGCTCTGTATTTTCTGGAAGCGGCCGACGACAAATTCGGCGTCGCCTGCCTCGGAGGAGAATGCTTTGGTGAAGCGGGCGGCGGATTTCTGCGATTCAGCTGCGCCGAACCCAATGACCGTCTGCAGCAGGCGCTCGATTTCATTCCGGTGGCATTGTCCCGACAGGATCGCATCGATGCCTGGTTGAAGTCGCACCCCGAATTCTGTCTGAAGCACGAATACGTCTGATTACGGCTGCGAGACAGCCGGACTGCGCAAAGTTGCAAAATGGCGGTTGTCGCGAATCCAGTCTTCACGAGTGTAGGAGATCACCGATGTATCGGTTTCCCGAACCTCGATGTGGGACAGGCGAAATCCCATTTCCGTGATCTCCGTAAACATCATCCATGCCAGATTCTCGACACTGGTCGGCCCATCAAACAGCTTCATCTTGAAAGACTCTCCGGTCCGTCGGCAGTGATCCTTTAATGAGTCATACAACGG
>JAGQQS010001219.1 GCA_020426105.1 Planctomycetaceae bacterium | reverse complement strand
GGCAGTGTACCGCGCCGCCATTTCCGCTCCAATCAAGAAGTTCGCGCTGCCTCCCACTTTCGCCTGTGCGGTACAGGGTGTGCAGGAATGGCAGCCGAATGGTCACCAGTGTGATGCTGGCGCAAAAGGTGGAACTTTGTGGGGGCCCGGATCTTCCCACCGCTTGCCATCAAACCAGTTCCAGTCCGCACATGCAGGGCATCATTCGGCCTTTTTCCTGCCTACAGGGACTTTACTACAAGCTGCCTTAAGTCTCGCCATTGATTTTCGATCTCGGCCACATCGTTCCAGTCATCAGCGAACAGTCCAACATTTTCGATCATGAACGCACATAACTCAAGCACCGAGTCGCGCAATTGCCGTACGTCAACATTCCCGGGTCCTTCGAATTGATTCTTGATGCACTGCGGAAGAATCCACGACTGTCGATCACCACGCAGGTCTGCAGGAATCGCAATTGTTTTGCGTAAAAATCGCTCAATCACAGGGTAGTAAAAAGCGAATGCCATGCCACCCATGAACATAAAGTCTTCCTGATACGATTCGGGACATTCTTCGAACTTCGCGTGGGCCTCGTCGAGAGTGAGTCCACCAAAATTCCTCCACGCACGTTGAGCGTCCAAGTCGCATTGAAAGGGATCGAAGTCGAGTTCAGTTGGCAGTGAGAAAGACATAATGCGAGGGCGAATCTACCCGACTATGCGATTAATTGGATTTCATTGCGTTTCGTTCTTCGTTGGTTTTCAGTATGCGATCTTGCCGATCAGCCTGCTCACCCGGGTGCGGCGAGCGATGCTGTAAAGTGTGAAATACGAACCAACGCAACTTGGCTGGATGCGTTGGTTCGCCTTAGTTGTCGTGGGAAAGCTGCGAGAGAGGTCCCATTCGCCGCGAAATTAGAAGGCTGACAACAAAAGCGAAAAAAGACGATATCATCGCTGCAAAATACCTGAAGACAACTTCTGAAATCCCGTTAATAGCCGCTCCTGCGCCCATTGCGACTTGCCCTGAATCCATTTCGAGATCCTCACCATGTCGAATAAGGGTCTTCCATTGTGGCAACTCTTTCAACTGGTAGCAATCGCCCATTGTATCCGCAAGCCTCCAATCAGTTTGCTTGTCATCCACATCGATCTGAATGAGCAGCCGACCTTGATAAGCCGGGTCATGGGAAAGTTCGAATCGATGTACTGAAGGATTGCTGCGTTGAGACTGGATGGATTTGCGATGATTTTCAATAAAGGCAGAGACTTCATAAGAGTCGGAGCAGTCCTGCCAGAGACCCAGACCAACCAGAACCCCGAAAAATACAATTGGGATTGTTGACAGAACAATGCCGGGCCGCCATCGATCATACCATTTCGATTCGTTGTCCATCGCAAATACCCGAATAGCGAATCTGTTGTTTCGAAATGGCAATTCATTACATGCGAACGACCCGCATCAGCTGGTTGCGGGAGAAGTTCTTCCAAAGTCAAAAACCGAACCACCGCAACTCGACTGCATGGTTAGCCAAGACTTCGCTCGTTCCTCATCCAGTCAAAGGGCGGTGGTCCGAGCCAACACTTTAACTCAGGAGTAGCATGAAACGCCCAGTATGCGTCCTGCGTGGTGGCGCCGGGATTCGTTCGGGCGAATAGCAGCAGCCAGTCAGTTGGTGATTGACACGACTCTTCGTCGTGAGATGTCGGTCGTTGAAAAGTAACCCAATTCCAGTACGCGCAATAATCGCAACCACCGTCCGGAGAAGTGAATCTGTTTGGGCAGCGATCGCTGTCGCACTTCCACAGCTCCAGCGAAGTCACTTCGCCGTCAGCTATTGCAAACACATCTTTTGCGCAGCAATCGAGATCCCATTTCACCCCGACACCTGCACCATGGAAGTACCGAATCATGTAAAATTGTGCACCTTCGTCAGAGAGACCGCCGTATGCACAATCCGTTTGCAGCAAGTCATCTGATACCGAGAGGGCAGCGTCAG
>JAGQQS010001218.1 GCA_020426105.1 Planctomycetaceae bacterium | reverse complement strand
GGAGTATTGAGTGCACGGAACACTTGTTTGACAAAGCCGCGTTCTTTCAGAAGATGGCGACATGGCTGCGACCTGGCGGTAAAGTGGCGATCTGTGCCTGGCTCGCGGGTGATGATCCACTGAGTTCTGCCCAGCGACAGTTCGTCTATGATGTGTGCGAAGGATTCTTTTGCCCGTCTCTGGGATCGGAGCAGGACTATGTTCACTGGCTGACAGCAGCCGGGCTCAAAGTAACGCGCGTGAACGACTGGACGAGTCGAGTCTCCAGAACATGGGAAATCTGCCGTGACCGCGTCAATCGTTTCGGAATTCGTCGCGTTGCTTCCTGGATCGACCCCGATCAGATCATCTTCATCGATCGCTTTCAAACTCTGCTTGACGCCTACAATTCAGGCGCGATGAAATATGGAAGTTTCATTGCTGAAAAGATTTGAATCGCCCACATCGACCCGGAACAGGAAGTTCGGATGTCTCAGCCTGCCATGATGGCTCAGTTTTCTCGCAGCACGAGTTCTTTATTTGACATCTCGATGCCGCGACTGATGGGATTCTCGTTCGGAATCGTGACGCAGGCCCTGTTCGCGTTTACAGTTGTGGGGCTCTTTACATTTTTGCGATACGGCCCGATTCCCGGCACGCAATCATGGCTCCTGATGGATACGTTGCTGGCATTGCAGTTTGCAGTTCCCCATAGTCTGCTGCTGCACCCCAAAACACGCGACAGACTGCGCCCCGTCATTGCGGCAGAATTCTACGGTGCGTTCTTCTGTATTTGCACTTGCGTCAGTCTGCTGCTGATTTTTAAGTACTGGAGATCGACAAACTGCGTCATTTGGGATCTGCACGGTACCGGCGCAACATGCATGGCCGCAGCATTCTATTGTTCCTGGGCGTGGATGCTGTACAGCATCAGTCTGACAGGACTGGGCTTTCAGACCGGGTGGACTCAGTGGCAACACTGGTATCGCGAAAAAAAGCTGCCGCGCAGGGATTTTAAAGCCCGAAGTCTGTACTGTTTGATGCGTCACCCGGTTTATCTTGGTTTTCTCGGCCTGATCTGGTTCACCCCCACCATGACGGCGGATCACGCACTACTCACCGTTGTCTGGACAATTTACATCGCCATCGGCAGCGTGTTGAAAGACCAGCGGTTATTATTCTATCTGGGTGATTCGTATCAACTGTATATGCAGAAAGTTTCAGGATATCCGTTGCTGACAGCGGGACCTTTGGCAAGGAGCCAGTCATTCAGCAGGACTCAAAGAATCTGACATCGAAATCCTGCGAATCGGCCTGCAGAATTTTTGCCAGCCCGCCTGCAGCCATGCCGTGAATTTGGAAAATGTCCAACTCGACGCGGAGCAGCCATCAGTAACCCAGGACTATTCATTTATGGACCAGTTAGTCAAACGGATTCGGCTGCTGGCGATTTACGTTGCATTGCTGCTGCCGCTTATCGCGTTCGGCGTTTTTCAGTCCCTGCAGTCCAGCAATAACTCGCCCATCGACTGGGTTAACGCGTCGTTTTCCGAACGAAAACACTACGATGAATTCGTGGAATTATTTGGCCCCGGCGATGTGGTGATTGCCAGCTGGCCCAAATGCTTTTGGTCCGACTCAAGACTGGACAGACTTGTGAGGGGCCTGCGGGAAGCAAAAGCATTTCGCACATCCGACGGGCATCCACTGTTTCAGCAGGTCACCTGTGGTCGAGAGACATTGCTCCGCATGGTGAAAACGAATGAGCTACAGACGATTGAAACCACTTCGAGCGAAACGCAAACATTTGCGGACGCCTCGCATTCATCCGGAAACAATGATGCGGAAAATCGGGGACGCATGTCCTTGCAGGATGCGATCCAGCGTTTGCAGGGGACGCTGATCGGGCCTGACGGTCGGACGACATGCATTGTCGTGACGCTGAACCGCACCGGCATGGACCACCGCGGTACTGTGATTGATAATTTGCGGCGGGCGATTCGTCTCAGTTGTGGAGTGGCTGATGAGCAGATTCATCTGGCGGGACCGGTGATGGATGGACTCACGACGGATCGGGCCAGCCATCGATCCCTGACAAACTTTGCCGGCCCGTCAGCGTTGATCATTTTCCTCATCTGCTGGTGGTCGCTGAGATCTTTGCTTTCCGGCGCCGTCGTGTTTCTGGCCGCCTGCTTCTGCCAAAGTGTGCTGCTGGCCGCAATTTACTACACCGGCCAGAAACTCAGCGCCCTGCTGATCATTCTGCCGCCACTGGT
>JAGQQS010001217.1 GCA_020426105.1 Planctomycetaceae bacterium | reverse complement strand
TTCCGGCTGAAGCCGGGACTACAAACGAGATGCGGTTTTAAACCAAGTGCGATTAGATCCCCGCCTCCGGGATCCCTGCCAGCGTTCTGAAACTTTGCCCAGAGGCAATGTTTTGTCAGGGGGCCGCATCAACAAGCCGAACGGCAGGTGGCAACTTATGGGAGTGCCTGCAGGAAGCCGGTCATTTCGCCTGCGGCGTGATCGTTGTTCTGGCGGCGGGCTTCGGCAATACCGTTCTGATACGTAAGACGAGCTTCGTCTATGCGATCGAGGCGGGCCAGGAGTTGACCGGCCATCAGAAATGCCGGCACGTACGGTGAGGTTTGCTCCATCAGTCCTCGAAACAGATCCAGGCTACGGTCGGGCATGGCTTCCTTGTCATATTCCATGGCCAGCATGTAGCGCAACATCTGATCATCGGGCGTTGCTTCCAGCATCAATTCGAGTTTTTGTCGTCGCGTTACGTTTGTCATGGACCACTACCTTGCCGGATTTGAACTTTTTCATGCAAATAAAACTGAATCGTTGATTCCAGCTCTTCTCTATTGAGTTGCGTTTAATCGGCTTACCTGGTTGCTTGTTAATTGACGTTGTTGGCATCATCCAGGCCGCGTGAATCAATTGTCGATGGGCGAGGTCTGGTTGGCAATAATAGGACCGCCAGCGCAATTCCGCTCAGGATCAGCAGACCACACACCAGAAAGCTGAGCCGAAATCCGAGAGCCGTACTGTTCATACCGAGAGCCGTCCAGCCAGCATCCTTGACACCGTCAACGATCGCTCCGAAAAGGTACCCTGCCGGGGCAGCTGGCACCATCAGCATCGTTACAAAGGCCATATTGCGCCGCAACTGATCCGGTCTCGATGCGGATACGATGTAGTTCGGGGCATACACACCCACGAGTTCACCGGCTCCGTGAATTCCGAATGCCACCAGATACCACGGCCCCGTCACGCACATGGCCCACACCTGCGCGAGCAGGAAGATTGACGAAGTCGCCAGGATACCGAGTTTTGGGTTGGTCCGTGTCAGTAACCAGCCGAGTGCTCCCCCTGCAGCCACTTTAAAGCTGAAGCGAAGCATATTCTGTACGCCCGCATATTTTGACGGGAGATCACCAAGTGCTTCAGGCGAATACAGGTTCATATTGGATGGAATCACGTTGCCGGCGTAAACGAGAATCGTCACAAGTGTCGCAAACAACAGGACACGCTGCTGCAAAATAGCGCGGAAGTGATACATGAATGCCAAAGCCGCACCAACAGCACATAAAATCCCAAGCGATTTCAGCAGCGTACCCGAGGCCGGGATCGATGAAGTCGATTCAACCGCTGCCGCGTCTGAACCTGCAGCCATCTGAATCAGAGTCACGGCCGCCAACATCAACGGGATCCCAGTCAGCAGGCCGACGACTGCCGACAGGGGTTCTCGGCGTGGTTCGATATCAACCGGTGCAATAATGAAAAACTGTGAAAAGATCGCCGCCAATGTCATGACGGGGACTCCGGCAGCAAACAGGATGATAAAATTTTCGGGATAGGCGAAGCCAGGAAAATGCAGGCCAAATATGTCGCCGCCCAGCAGCATGGTCTGACCGAATGAGCCTGCAACAGCCAGCAGTGGGCCTGCTCCGAATGCCAGGCTCAGCGCAAGTCCCCGGCGGGATTCATCCGCCCCACGTCCCATCGCTTCCCACAACAACGCGATGGCTGCGGGCATCACTGCCCCTGAGACACCTCCCTGCAGGACCACCATCGCCAGCTTCAACTGATTCGACACGGGCATTGCCAGCGTCACGGCGAGGACGGTCAGCATCAGTGCAGAAATTCCGTAGAACAGGCTCAGATTACGCCTTAATGAAGAAACTCGCGGCGACAGCCAGGCAATCAGCGCCGGCATCGCGGTCATTGCGAAGAACAGGGTGCCTGGCAAATTTGAGGTGCGTGCGTCTGCCCCAAGCTGGTCGCACAGCGACGCCTGAGTAATACCCACATAGAGGATAGGAGCTGCCAGATACTGCGTGCCGGTGCAGGCCGCGAACAGAATCAGGTTTCGTCGTTGTTCCGGCCAGGACAGGCCGCACGTCGCCAGCTGGTCTTTTGCAGACGTTGCACTCATGGAGTTCCTGTCATAAGGGAAGTGAAACCGCCTCGCCGGTCCTGGCTGAAATCAGGCAGGCCTCACAGATCTCAACCGCCGCCCGACCTTCGGCACCACCGACGCGCGGTGGACGTTGTTCTCGAATACTGTCGGTAAATTCCTGAATCACACCGATGTGAGGATATAAACGGATGGGGGACTTCGGTTCCTTGAGATAGTCAAAACGTTCCGGAGTATAGACGCGTTCCCACTTGTCATCCTTGCCCAGATCCAGATACTCAAAATTTTCCAGGTCAAGCATGGCATCGCGCCCAAAGATCTGAAAGCGAACCTCACTGCTGGGCAGGCTGGGATTCGGAAGTTCGCCCGTGATCCACATCTGAGCCATGATGTTGTCTTCAAACACAATCTGCGCCATGACAGACAGCGGTGGCCCTGGGATGTCACTGTAGGACGTTGCCTGAGCAAACACTTTGACAGCGTTGCGGCCGGTAAGCCAACGCAGGAAATCGGTATTGTGAGAGGCCATGCCCATGAACAGCCCGCCGCTTCGCAGCTCAGACATCCAGACACGATCGGCAAACAACTGTCGCGCCGCAGGCAACGGAAAGGCGGAAACGGTGCGCAACATGTGCAGTGGTCCGAGTACTCCTGTGTCGATAAACTCTTTGGCTTTCTGCGTAATCTTGCGGAACCTTTCCGTCTGGACGACCCCCAGATTGACGCCAGCAGCCGCGCACGTCGCTATCATCTGATCGCATTCGGCCACGGTGGGCGCCATGGGCTTTTCGGCCAGCACGTGTTTCCCTGCTGCCGCTGCTTTTTTCGTCAGCTCAAGTCGGTTCAGATCCGGAGTTGCGAGGACAACAGCATGCACGTCCTGGAGTGCCAGAAGTTCTTCCACAGATTCACAGGCAGGCACTGCATAATCAGCCGCCAGGCTCTGCGCCCCCCGACCTCCTGTGATGGCGATGAGACG
>JAGQQS010001216.1 GCA_020426105.1 Planctomycetaceae bacterium | reverse complement strand
TTGATGGCCAGTGTATATTCTTTGCCTTCCAGCGAGAACTTTCCTTTGGCGATCCGGTTGCAGACGCGTCCCGTCGTGCAGCCAAAGTATTGATTGTCCTCAGATTCATAACCGCTGACATCATCGAATCCCAGCACAACATCGTCGGCCTTGCCATTTTTGTCAGGCACGTACAGCTGCACCAGCGTCGCTCCGCGCGTCATGACTTTCGCGATAAGTCCGTTGGCGTTCCTGAGTGTATACAGTTCCACGGCGTGACCGTCTTTAGTTTTCCCGAAGGCTTCTGCCGCTGGAATTTCGCCGAGAACTGGCGATGTCATAAGGAGTACTCCCAGAAACAAACAAGTATAAAATGGCCGCATAGTAATTTGCCCTGGATCAAAGAGACGAACAATGACGCAGCGAGATTTTTCCGCGCCACCTGTCCGGAGTATCGAGGGATTTCGTCGCATAGGCAAGTGAAGGACGGTTTGATCGCATCAGGCCAGCCAATGCACTACAACGCCAACCGTGCAGCAAATCGCCAGAGTCGTGGCCATGCCGCGTTTCCACTGAAAAGTCAGCAGAAACGCGAGCACGGCGACGGCACACGCTGCCGTATTAATCGAGGTCCATTCCGGAATGAGTAATCGCAAACTGCCAACATGCGATGTCGTCACGGAGCTAAACAGTGTGTGCACTGAAAACCAGATCGCAAGGTTCAGAATCACGCCCACCACGGCCGCGGTAATTGCCGACAAAGCCGACGACAGCAGTCGATTGCCGCGCAGACGCTCGATCGACGGCGCTCCCAGAAAAATCCAGAAGAAACAGGGAACGAACGTGGACCAGACAGTGATCAGGCTGCCCAGGACGCCTGCAATCATGGGGCTGCAGGGACCAGGATTGCGGTAAGCGCCCATGAAGCCGACAAACTGGACGACCATGATCAGCGGTCCCGGTGTCGTTTCCGCCATCCCCAGGCCATCCATCATCTCGCCGGGCTGCAGCCACTCAAAGTTCTCAACCGCCTGCTGCCCGATGTATGCCAGCACGGCATACGCGCCGCCGAATGTTACCACCGCCGCTTTGCTGAAGAATGCCGCTTCCTGAAAAAACACGGATGAAGTGCCCAGCGTCATTTTCAGCAGCCACAGCGGGCCGAACCACAATGGCAGGAACACACTGCAAATCAAAAGAGCTCGAGTCCACGATGGGCGGACGGTATGCATCACGATCGCAGGCGTTTCAGCAGGCCCGGCCGGTGCAGAAGTCTGATTCCCCCCGATCACATTAAAACCCGCAGGAGCAAGTCGACCGCCGATCATTCCCACAGTTCCGGCAGTGACGACCAGCCATGGAAACGGAACGTTGAAGAAGAAAATGGCCACAAACGACAACACGGCGATTGCCATCATCATGCGATTCTTGAGCACACGCTTACTGATCCGCAGGACTGCATCCACCACGATGGCCATCACCGCAGGCTTCAGCCCGAAAAAAATGGCCTGCACCAACTGAACGTCGTGGAAGCCCGCGTACAGAATACTCAATCCCAGAATCGACGCAACGCCCGGCAGAATAAACAGGGAACCGGCGACAAGTCCGCCTTTCGTCCGATGCAGCAGCCATCCGATGTAAGTCGCCAACTGTTGCGCCTCAGGACCGGGAAGCAGCATGCAGTAGTTCAGAGCGTGGAGGAAGCGTTCTTCCGAGATCCATTGCTTTTCATCGACGAGTATCCGATGCATCACTGCAATTTGTCCTGCCGGCCCTCCAAAACTCAGCAAGGCAACACGACACCACACCCGGAACGCTTCCACAAACGGTACTGCGCGAACGGGAACCGATGGTGTCGAGAAAGCGTGCATGTTGTCTGCGGTTACCATAAAAAATTGACGGCCTGCAGGGCGATTAAAAGGAGTATCAGGAGTATTCGGTGCATTCCATGACTGAAATGGCCTGTTGCAGGTTCGGGACGGTAACAAATTGTTGCGCAGATGAAACGCCAATCAACGAATGCACCCAGCGGGACGTTGCGATCCCTGCAGTGACTTTCGCAAATGACATGACTATGCTGTCGGTCGTAAACGGATCGCGGAGACGAGACTCGGCGTACAATTCCAGTGTCTATTGGATTAACTTATCAGAATCTGAAATGTCCAGGACGCCAATCGCCGGATTTCATTCAGACAGGAAGGCAGTCATATGAGAACAACTCTAATTCTGAGCGGGCTCGTGTTGTGTGCAGCAGCCGAAACAATTGCCGCCGACCGGCCCAATGTGCTGTGGATCAGTTGTGAAGACATCAGCCCCCGGCTGGGATGTTACGGGGACAACACCGCCTCGACGCCGCATCTCGATCGACTTGCCGCGGAAGGCATTCGCTTTACAAATGCGTATACCTGCCACGGGGTGTGCGCTCCCAGTCGTACTGGAATCATCACGGCATGTTACCCAAGCGAACTGGGAGCCAACCATATGCGGTCGAAAGCCGGTTTGCCGCCGCACATTCGTTTGTTCCCGCAATATCTCCGCGAAGCGGGTTACTACTGCACGAACAACAGTAAAACGGACTACAATCTGCGCTGGGATGAAAAAACAACGTGGGATGAATCTTCAGGGTCGGCACATTGGAAACACCGACGAAGTGCCGATCAGCCTTTTTTCGCAGTGTTTAATCTCACGATGACGCACGAGAGCAAAGTCTGGCCCAGGGGCTGGAAAGAGGTCGCTTCGGTCCTGAGCGATGCAGAACTTCATCGGCCCGAAAATATGATCGTTCCGCCGTTGTATCCTGATACATTGGCTGTGCGCCAGGATCTCGCGCGACTGGCTGACCTCATTACAGTGATGGATCGCAGGGTTGGTGAAATCCTGAAAGAACTGGACGAAGCAGGACTATCAGAAGACACCATTGTCATCTTCTGGTCTGATCATGGAGACGGTCTTCCGCGAGCCAAACGCTGGACTTATGATTCAGGTTCCCGTGTGCCGCTGATTGTGCGACTTCCTGAAAAATACGAATCCAGT
The DNA here is from genome assembly GCA_020426105.1 of Planctomycetaceae bacterium. GTDB lineage: Bacteria > Planctomycetota > Planctomycetia > Planctomycetales > Planctomycetaceae > SXXK01. The sequence continues at coordinate 1,060 of JAGQQS010001216.1, read as the reverse complement.
TCGACTCTCGCGGCGCCAGGATCAACCGACGATCGGCTGATCAATTTAATTGATCTCGGCCCGACAGTCTTGTCGCTCGCGGGAATCAACGTCCCGGACGGACTCTCCGGTCGCCCTTTCCTCGGCGTTCAGCAGGGACCGGATCGGGACTCTGTTTACGGCGCACGTGATCGAATCGATGAACGTTTTGATCTGGTCCGTACCGTGCGATCGCGGGGATTTCGCTACTGTCGCAATCTGATGCCCTGGCGACCGGCATTGCAGCACATTACGTATGGCGAACAGAATGCAACCATGCAGGAGATGCGAAAATTACTTGCGGAGCAGAAACTCGCTCACGAGTCGGCTCAGTGGTTCACCAGTCCGCGTGCTGATGAAGAACTGTACGATCTTGCAGCGGATCCGTGGGAGCTCACAAATCTTGCGCGTGATCCGAAATATTCGGAGACACTGAATGAACTGGCCGCGGAATGTGATCGCTGGCAGCTCGAATCACGCGACGCCCATCTGCTGCCGGAAATTCTGCTGGACGCAGCGGAGAAGGAATTGGGGAATCGTTGGCAAATACTGCATCGTCCGGGTGGAGCAGAGCGGACTCAAAAATTGCTGGCCGCGGCAAAATTGACCGCCCGCAGCATTGCTGCACAAACTCCGGTTGCCATGCCGATTCTGGATGTTGATCCAGCCGTTCGCTGGTGGCAGATCACGGCGTGCAGCAAGGCACCCAACGTGGCGGATTTCAAAGAACTCCTGTTGCGGGAAACAAATTCAGCGGAACCTGCGATCCGTATCGCCGCGGCCGGCGGGCTTGCTCGCGCCGGGGATCTCAAGTCTGCGGCCGCGACGCTCGGCGCTCTGCTTGGCCATGAAAACAACTTTGTGCGGCATGCGGCAATTCTGGAGATCGACGAAGCCGGGCCGGAAATGACGCAGCTCACGCAGGAACAGATTCGTAAAATCGGTGACAACGATTACTGCCAACGCCTGGCAGCACATGCTCTGGATCAGATCAAAGGCCGCTGAGGACTTGTCCAAATTCAACTCCGCGTTTTGCCGTTGC
>JAGQQS010001215.1 GCA_020426105.1 Planctomycetaceae bacterium | reverse complement strand
TGGCAAACGCACAGAACAACAAACACAAAAAAGCTTTAACCGCGGATAAGACAAGCACATCTCGCCACAATTCATCCACGAAATCCGCGGTTAGAACTCAATCGCAGTCAGCGACCGCCTCCGCCCTGTCAGCTACTCAATCAAGCGGCGCTGGCGTTTGGAATGGGTGCGATGAAACTGGTCAAATTCCGGTGGCAGCAAGCTGAGCAGTTGTTCAACTGACAATGAATGCAGATCCCAGGTCAGATCCAGCTGACTCAGCACATCCGCAAACCTTCGCGGGCTGCCGGGGCGCCGGGTGCTCAGCCCTGGTCGATTTCGGCCATTTGTGGCATCGTAGTAAAGACGCGTGGCAGCACCCACGACGGCATTGCAGGTGACCAATGACGGGCGGGACGCAATTAGTGGGACTAATTGTCCGGGCTGGGACGGAGTTCCACAGAGCAAAGCCATGGCCCGCAGCGGATCGTCACGATGAGCGCGATAGATTTGAAACGGCCCAGCAAGCAAATGGCGGGCTGTTTTTCGAGGATCGTCCAGGTCCGCAATCCAGCGAAAACGATCACCGGGATTCCAGCGATCTTTGACTACCGGGCACATGGCTTCGAACCAGAACAGTGACAGCCAGCACCAGAACCCGGCATCGGTGCGCAGCGTGGCAGTATCCATTCGCAACAGTCGATGCAGATATTCGGCAACTTCCAGACGGGATCGAAACCGTCGCACCTCAACATTGATTTCCACATCAAGGGGTTCGGAAGTCGCCGATTCTGTAAGCAGATCCAGCGGGGCGTCGGACGTGGGGTCGCTCTTCAGTGATGCGAGAAACGCATCAAATTGCTCAATTCCGGTTTGTGTCAGTCGCCGTGCCAGCATATTCCAGACCGGATCACTCAGAGCCAGATGTATTTCTGCACAAACTCAACAACGTCGCCGAAGCACCAGTAGGCCAGGGATGTTTTTCCGCAGTACAGATGCACGGTGACTTCCACGCCAATCCGTTGCGGCGGGAGTTCCTGGCCGTCATTGGCGACCGCTGTCAGCTCAAATGCTGTCCCGAGTTCCGTATCGGTCGTCGAGCGTGTGGCGACTTTGGTGAGATGGCATTCAAATTCCTTTTCCGGCTGTGACGCCAGTTTGAATTCGCCCTCAAGTTCGGGTGACTGTCCGGCAGCGATGCGTTCACGCTGAGCCCTCAGCAGGTGCCCCATGCGTTTTTCTTCGACCAGCAGTTCCATATGCCACGAGCCTTGCTCGTTCATAATGTCGAAGAGATGATCGCCGGCGCGCACCGGGCGATCTTCCAGGAGTTGTCGCAACTGAAAATCGGGGATCCGACCATCGGCCTGTGCCCGAATGATCAGCTTGTCTTCTTTGCGTTTGATGAGCTGGGCAAGCTGTCGTTCGGCAATTTTTCGATCACCACTGATGCGTTCCATCTCAACCAG
>JAGQQS010000093.1 GCA_020426105.1 Planctomycetaceae bacterium | reverse complement strand
CAGCGGGGCGGATAAGTAGGCGTTTGAAGTGCTTTGGATTTGTCAGCAGATTCAACAATCGGTGGCTGCAAACGGTCTTGCCTGCCCCCGCAACATCGTAAAACACTAGGCTGCGGCCCGGTTTCAGCCAGGACGGTGCATCGGGCCACAGCGTGCCACGCAGACTCAGTTCGAGTAGATTCAGCAGCTGTTCGTCGTCCTTCACACCGGGTGCAATAAATTCTTCCCGTTCCACTCCGGTTGCCCGAACTCTGGATTGCTGTGGCTGTTCTGCTGCATCCATTTTCTCGATTGGCCGGAGAGGGCCTTCTACGCGGAATGTCGGATCCACATAACAGTCGAAACGATGGTCGCGGTCAACTTCTCTTGAGTTGTCGAAGCGGATAGCCGCTTTGACACGATCCCATTGACCATGCACCATGCGGGCATGTCGTTCAATCTCTCGGTCGTAGCGGCGATTGCCGGTGAGTCTTTCCACAAGCTCGTGCAGTGAAGAAACGTCCGTGATGACGGGACGAGTGCAGTTGGGATTTGCTTTACGCCATGCGGCGGCGTCCGATGGACAAAGGAGAACTTCGTCGATCCCGTGCTCAACCTGCCACGCTTCGTTGATTTTGCGGATGACTCCGCCGACGAATTTTAGGCTCAGATCTTCTGGATGCAGCGGAAGGGTTTCGTCCTGGTCCCGTACGGCATCAGTAATGACCAGCTGGCAAGTTGCCGATCTGGTGGAATCCAATTGCTGCTCCCGAGCTGTTGCAATCGTTCCTGCAGCAAACAGTCCTCCGGCTGAACCTCCTGCCAGAGATCCCAGGAGTTCAGGGAGATCTGCAGTTATTCTGATCGCGGCAATTTCCGGCGCTATCTGGGTCTGACGACAACATCGCCACGCTACCTTCAGACTGTTGCGCATGCTGCGATTGATGACCGTGACCCCAAACGAAAGTGGATCAAAATACACACCGGAGTTCACGGCGTCACGTTTCTCCATCCGGATCGGCTGAATGACGCCCCGTGGGCCACCAACCAGCAGCACTTTTAAATCATTCATAAAAAGTGGTTCTGGATCGACGACGCCAAGCACGTGGGCCAGCAATCGATGCAGCATCAACCATGTTGAGATAGTGATACCATCAACACCGAAAATTCCGCATCGTTCAGCAATCTGCAGAACATGCAGGGCGGTGTCACCCGAAGACAGGTCACCAGAGGCCATGTCTGGAGCCACTAACTTCATTGGTGCTTTGGCGGTTCGCAGCGATGTCAACGCCGCCGCTCGATCGTAGTGGTCGGCTGCTAGTCGCATGTGTTCGCAAAGCGCAGCATTGTCGTGCTGCTTGTACGCAACGGCGGCGAGTGCGGTATGAGTCATGGCACGGACAAGGCGAATCACATTGTTGATATGATTTCCGTGCGTACCGATGTCTCGTCCAGCCAGTATCTGCTGAGCCCCATCTATCAGCAGGTCGATCGCGTTGTCACTGCCGTCGTCGGAAAGCGTAAACCGGCCATACTCAGCCATGACAACACAATTCGGATAGGCGCTGGCTGTCTGCTGGGATTTCAGTGTCGGAAATTGCTCGGCGAAATCCAGCAAACTGCCGGTCCCGCGCCAGTGCCCATGGATCCCGGTCCAGCTGCGTTGCTCAAGCCATGCATCGACGCTAGCCGTGAGCAGTTCATTAAGTCGATCATGGACTGGCGTTGACACTGGCACGTTTGCTTCCTCACCGTCACAATTTGCATCCACCGAACTGGCTGAATTGCATGTTCATCCAGCTTTCAATGGCGGGATTGTAGTCAAGCCGATTCCACAGCGTGAAGGATCGCAAGAATAACTCTGCGGTGATAATCACAAATCAGCCATCGACGACTGAACTGCCCGTATCGGGCGCAGAGGCGGCGATCTTCGATTCGTAATACCGCTTCTGCCTTCGGCATTTCTTCAGCCACGTCTGGGCTCGCTTCAGCTTCGATTCCCAGCGACGAATCCGCTGCTCCACGGCGGCCAACGCTTCATCATCCCCCGTTTTTCGTTTCTGCTTCGTGACTGGCTGTGCCAACTCCAGTGGCCAGGTTTCAAATTCGTCCCATTCACCGCGATGCACGGCAGCCCATCCGAGCGGACAATGATCCGCCCGCATCGAGCGTTCGCCTCGGCGACCGGCATTATGAGCGAATTCGTGAGCCAGCGTGCTTGCGATGGATGCTCGAAGCGGTGATGCTCCGGGAAAAGATCGAGCATATCGTGAATCGATGACTGACAGTCGCTGTTCCGGATGCTGCGGCGTGAATCGATTCGGCAGCCAGATTTTGGTGTACAACAACTGAGTCTTCGAACCCGGTCTCCCCACGTTCGCCTCTCCGTGTACCCATTTTTTCGACGGCTGAAAATAGACCGTCAGTCGACTCCGTTCATTTGATTCCAGATACCTGCCAGCAATCTCCTTTGCGATCGCCCGCAACTGCTCGGTCTTCCATTTCGTCCTGTTAACAATCTTCATGGCGAATCGTCCTCCGGTTTTGTGAAACTTCAAATAGTCACCGAAGATCTCAACGCACCACGTCTGTCCATTTGGTGTGAAATTGTTGTGAAATTCTGAAATATCAACCAGAATCCAAAAGTAGTGCCGACTTCAAAGTTCAACCGCAAACGGCTTGCCTGCAAACTCGCAGACAACGCGAAAACTGATCGAGGCTTTTCTGGAATCTGCTGGTTCCCAGCATCGGTGACCATGCCGACAGTCCAGCAGATTCGTCGAAGTGAAACCGCCTCCCCTGACGGGTTGCATTCCG
>JAGQQS010001214.1:2841-3745 GCA_020426105.1 Planctomycetaceae bacterium | reverse complement strand
GCCAGATTCTCATCCAGGCCATTCGAGTCTGCATAACGCGCCACATCCAGCCAGTGTCGCCCCCAGCGTTCGCCGTAGCGCGGAGATGCCAGCAGTCTTTCGACAACGGTCTCAAACGCGGTGGGCGATTCATCCGCAAGAAACGCCCGCACTTCATCAGGTGTGGGCGGCAGTCCGATTAGATCGAGTGTGGCACGGCGAATCAGGGTGCGTTTGTCAGCCACGGGATTGGGCTGCAGTTGTTGGGACTCCAGCGCATGCAGAATAAATCTGTCAATCGGCGTTCTGGCCCATGAATTCGTGTCATTCACATCAGGAATGGGCGATCGTTGGGGCTTCTGAAATGCCCAAAACATTTTTTCCGCGTCTGTCGGCATTCGTTCTTCGGTGGCCGATTTTGGAGCGACAGCAACAGGATCCGCATCGGGCCAGACAGCGCCATGTTGAATCCAAAGAGCCATGTCGTCAATGATCGACTGCGGCAACTTTCGCGTTGCGGGCATCTGCAGCGTGTCACTGTGCCGAACGGCACTCAGCAGCAGGCTCTCGTCCGGCTTGCCCGGTACAATTGCCGGACCACGCTCACCTCCGATCAGCAGGCCGCTCAGCGAATCGACGCGCAGTCCGCTTTCCTGAGCATCCGCAGCATGACATTCGAAACAATGTTCGATCAGGACGGGACGAATTTTCTTCTCGAAAAACTCTGCGTCCGAGGCCAGCAGCGGATGCACGATGCTCGCGCCAAGTACCCAATGGGCCGTCAGAATGGTTGCAGTTGTGAACAGCAATCTCGACATGATGTGTCCGCTGAGGCGGGGAGCCGGAGTGAATTCGGGGAGGGACCCTATTGTGGCATCAGAAAACGATTGATGCCAGTGTGTTTCCCGTTTCCGGCCTCAAACAG
>JAGQQS010001214.1:0-2659 GCA_020426105.1 Planctomycetaceae bacterium | reverse complement strand
GAGTTGCAACTGCTGCCGGGCAAGGCCACCATATTACTGTTGAAATCCTTATTACTCGTGAAATCATCGCGTCGTCCGAAATCTGTTTGTAGTCCCGCCTTCAGGCGGAAGTCTGCGCCACCATCCCGTAATCGCTCGGTCGGAACTTGGGATTACGAACGGAGCTGGACGACTGCCGCCACGTTGCCTGCCTAAATACTATGTCGAAGATCACGACTTTGATTGTGTCGACCGCCCTGATATGGACCTCAGTGGCCATGGCTGGCGACGATGCCGGGATTCCGGATGCCCCCACGGCGGATGCCCTGGTCTTTTTTGAAACGCAGGTACGGCCACTGCTTGCAAAACATTGTTACGAATGCCATTCGAACGAGACAGGGGCTGAAAACGGTGCCCTGATCCTGGAGTCAGCGGCAGGCATCGCTGCCGGGGGCAGTCGCGGAACAATGTTCTCCAGTGAGTCACCCGAAGACAGTTTATTGTTTCGGGTGCTGGATTACCGGGATCCAGATCTGCAGATGCCGCCGGACGGAAAACTATCCGCTGATGAACTGGAAATTTTGCTCCGCTGGATTCGCGCAGGAGCCGCGCTGCCCGAATATAAATCGGCTGCTCGGGCGGCGGCCAGCCAGATTGACTTCGCTGCCGGCCGAAAATTCTGGTCGTTTCAGCCGCTGCAGCACGTTGATCCGCCGCCTTTGAAGAATCACTGGATTCGGCGACCGATGGACGCTTTTGTACTTGAAAAACTGCAATCTCATGATCTCAATCCTAATCCGCAAGCGGATCGGAATACATGGCTGCGTCGAGTAACGTTTGATGTTATCGGATTGCCACCGTCGTCTGCAGAGCTTGAAACGTTTAAGTCCGATCAGTCGTCCGAAGCCTATGAACATGTTGTCGATCGACTGTTGGCATCGCCCCATTACGGTGAACGCTGGGCTCGTGTCTGGCTCGATCTCGCGCGGTATACAGACTACACGCCGGAATGGCAAAGTCCCACGGATCGTGGCTGGATTTATCGTGACTGGGTCATACGGGTGCTCAACGAAAATCTGCCATTCGATCGATTCGTCAGGCTGCAACTGGCTGCTGATCTGATCCCTGACGCGGCGCCGGAGGATCAGGCCGCTCTCGGATTCCTTGGGTTGAGTCCAACGTACTGGAAAGAGTTACAGCTGGCACCCGCGGTGATTGAGCAGATCGTAGCGGACGAATGGGACGAACGACTCGATGCCGTTTCGCGGACGTTTCTGGGCCTCACGGTGTCCTGTGCACGGTGCCATGATCACAAATTTGATCCGATCTCCACGCAGGACTATTACGCGCTGGCCGGGGTCTTTGCCAGTTCGCAGCTTGACGAACGGCCGTTGTTGCCGCAGACTGAAATTGAGACCGTACGCACGGCGAAGAAACGCATCAGCGAGCTCGAGGACCAACTGAAGAAACTCACAGATTCGGCATCAGCCGAGGCAGAAGAAATCCGGAAGTCGATTGCCGATATCCGTACGACCACGCCGCACATCGATCTGCCCTGGGCACACGTGCTCCGGGAAGCCAGTCTGTACGTAATGCCACAAGGCGAAGATCGAACGCGGCTTGAATATCGCGAGTCAGAACCTCGAGATCTGCCGGTGTTTCGCCGTGGCAATCCGTCGAATCCCGGAGAAATTGTGCCGCGCCGGTTTTTGACAGTTCTGCAATCTGAACCTGTGGCGACGTTCACTCACGGCAGCGGCCGGGCGGAATTGGCGGATTCGATGTTTACGCATGCGGCCGGACTGGTCGCGCGAGTCTTCGTGAATCGTATCTGGGACCAGCATTTTAACGCGGGGCTTGTCGGGACACCCAGTGATTTCGGAGCGCAGGGGGATCGTCCCACACATCCACGACTGCTGGAATATCTGGCGTCTGAATTTGTCGCGCACGGCTGGGATCTGAAGTGGCTCCATCGGGAGATCCTGCTGTCCGCCACGTATCGACAGTCCTCCGGATTTCGACCGGATGCGGATGCGGTCGATCCTGCCAATCAGTTGTTGTGGCGCATGAATCGACGTCGACTGGATATTGAGATGTGGCGTGACGCGACGCTGGCAGCGACCGGACGCCTCGATCCAGCCGCTGGCGGTCCCTCACAACCTGTCGATGATCTCAAGAACGTTCGGCGCACGATTTACTCAAAAATTGAACGCGAAGAAATGAATGGTGTTCTCCGGATGTACGATTTCCCGGAAGCCAGTTCTCACAGCCCGCGCCGCGAACATACGACCACTCCGCTGCAGCAGTTGTTTGTCCTGAATTCACCCTGGATGGAACAACAGGCAGACAATCTCTGGCAACGTCTCAAACCGCTGGAATCGAACGACGCGCGAATTGCGGAATGCTACCGTCTGTTGTTTGCGCGCGAGGTGACGGATCCGGAGCTTACCATCGCGCATGCATTTCTCGCGGATGACGCCGACGGGGAACGTAAATGGAAAGACTATCTGCAGGCAATGCTGGGATTAAACGAATTTCATTTTGTGGATTGATGGTTGGGACAAGGGGTCAGTAGATGAACGAACAGCATCCGCCATCGCTCACGCGCAGGCGTTTGATTCAGGCGATGGGAGGTGGCATGGGGTCGCTCGGATTGCTATCGGCGATCACTTCGCAGGCA
>JAGQQS010001213.1 GCA_020426105.1 Planctomycetaceae bacterium | reverse complement strand
CGCAGCCATTTTCCGCCGGCGATCCGGGCATCATCCAGGAAGATTCCGGGGATACGAGTTATCTGCAAGGGACAGGAACCTTCCCAAAGGATTTCAGGTTCTCGACGACAGTCGAGAACCACGGCTCTTCGCATCGAATGATCGGGAAGTTCCAACCCTAATAGCCACGCATTGGGCAGCGCGTCTGCCGTATCTCCCTGAATTCGCTTCAAATCCCCATAGCAAAACGCCAATTGTTCCTGTCCCTCTCGCACCTCAAAGAAAGCCCGTGCCAGTCCATGGTCCAGATGATCGGGAACAGATGGATCCGACGCATACATTCTGACGCGCATTCGCCAGGCGGCTTCGATTGAGTCCTGCATGTCCTGAGCGGAACGTCGAAAATAGCGGCTGACTTCACATGCGAGCGTTTCAACGGTTTCACTGGGATGTTCAGTTACGGTACAGCAGATTGCGAGGTCCCTGAGAAATTCGTCGGTGATTTCCGTGCCCGGATCCAGCGGGGGTGGCTCAAAAGGAACTCCAGCCATATTCCGACATGTCGCCTCAATCACAGTTGATCGGTCTGGTTTTGTAATTTTTGAGGAGATTTTAAGCTCGCTGAGGATCTCAATTGCGTTCGTTACCGAAACACCTGCCACAGCCTGCAGGAATTCGGCCAGCGCATTGAGCGCGGCCTGCAGTTCGTATTGATCGGACTCCGTTCCTGATGGAGGGACACCATCAAGGTTGAGGCGGAGATCGAATCGAAGCTCCAGGGCTTCACGCCACTTCTTCAGGTTCGAAGCACTGGCGCCATGGATGTGCTTGACAAAAAATGTCTCGAGGAACCTGACGATTCCTTCCCGCTCCTCGCGTGTCAACATTGCGGGATCCGCAAGTTGCAGTCCGGCCGATCGATGTTCCGCCAGGCAACGATACAGATAGATCCGATCGTATTCGCTGCGCAGTGGCAGGGCTGTAATTTGTTGCAGGCCGTGCTTCAGACTTTCTCCCGACATGGGAAAACAGTGGATCAATTCCACCAACTCAGTCCCCATGATCCATCCGGCATCTCGCTGACGAAAGCCGGTGCCGTAGATTCCGGCGACTTCCACGCCGATGACGGTGACAAGATCATGCAGCGTTGCAATTGCCTGACGATCGACGACATTTTCGATGACCTTCTGCGCGCCGCGTTTTCCGAGTTCTGTGGCCAGCCACCAGGCTCCAAGTGTCGCGGGGTTTGATGCCGACAGAAGGCGTCCCGCATAGAGTCCTCGGGACAAATAACTAAACCATGGCGATGCTTTCTGATAGACACCGTAACTGGCAATGGCTTTCTGCATGTAACCGTAGAGCTTATTGGCATTATAATGCTGCACGCTCACCGGCAGCTGTTCCAGCAGCACCAGAATGTGAAGGCAAATCCGGCTTGCCGCTCTGGCCAGCTGATCAAAGCTTGTTTCCAGGAGCGGATTGCGGCTGTTCGGGTTATAGATTTGTGCGACTTTTTGAATCAGCTGGAATCCTTCGTCACGGATTTTTTCAAGATCTACTTTTCCATTGACGGTGTAAGCGTTGCGGCGAATCTGTTCGTATACCCTTTCCGCTTCGGATTCCAGTAATTGGCGAACCTGCCGATCCTGCTCGCTGAGCTTTTGAAGCTGCCCTGATGTTTTCTCCGCATGAACATCCATCAGCGGATATTCGAGGAATTCATGGAACCGCGTCATCCGGGTTGCCAGATCGCGTTCGCGTTCTTCCAGCCGATCCGCGCGAAATCCGATTTCGGTCTGCAGCGACTGGCGGACGCGTTCAAATTCTTCGAGTCGTTCCCGCAACTGGAGCTGGTCACTGGACAGTTTCGCGCGAGATGCGGCCAGATCCGCATCGAGCCCCTCGGAACGAGGCCAGATCCAGAACAGGCTGCTCTCCACGACGACTGCGGCGGTCAGGAGTCCCCACCATGCCGGACCTGCGGTCGTCAGGCTGGTGATGGCCACGACGCAGATGCCGACAGAAGCCAGAGTCATCAGAGCGGCCGCGACCCAAAAGCGAGATCGTGTCATGGGAGATACTCACGGACCATATTCGGCGACGTTTGGCTATACGCGTCATAATTCGCGGTACACGGGAACCGAAGTCAAACGAAGAAACGCCGGCAAGCTCTCAGACTCGCTGGCGTTTCCATTGGCTCGATTCTTAAAAAGTCGATTACTTTCTGAGTTCAGCTTCGATCACACTCACAACTTCTGCTGCGTCCGGCTTTGTTTTCGTTCCGAAGCGACTGACCACAGAACCATCCTTGCTGATCACAAACTTCTCAAAATTCCACTTAATGTCATCTTTGCTCTCAGCGTGTGCTTTCAGGAATTTGTACAGCGGGTCGGCCTTGGCCTCTTTGTCGTCATTCACATTGACTTTGCTCATCATTGGAAATGTAACTTTGTATTTGGTGCTGCAGAACTCCTGGATATCTTTTTCCGTTCCCGGTTCC
>JAGQQS010000092.1 GCA_020426105.1 Planctomycetaceae bacterium | reverse complement strand
TGTCAACGAGCGACGGAGCCGAAATGCAGCGTCCGCTTGCCTCCGTCGTCATCGGTGGCCTGATTACATCAACTTTGCTGACGTCTCTCGTCGTGCCTGCCATCTATCCGTGGTTCGCCCGGGGATTATCGTTCGACGAAGACACGGAAGATGCTGCGATCGAAGGCGAATTTGCAGACGCTGCGCATTGACGATCGTTGGGCATTATAGTTTCATGCCATCTGAAAACTTGCCGACCAGGATGCGGATGCCTGACAGCGTTCCGCGCGGCCCGGCAGGCAGTGTTGTGAACGCATCATCATCGGCTTCCAAAGCCTCAAACCACGTGAGTTGCATGTGTCGCAAGTGATTTTTGTATATGGCTCACTCAAACAGGGCTATGCGCTGCATTCACTGCTGCACAGGCAACTGTTTCTGGGCAATGCGGTGACCGCACCGAAGTATCGACTGTTTGATTTGGGATCGTATCCGGGACTTGTGGCGTGTCCCGAAGGACTGGCAATTCACGGGGAAGTTTATCAGGTTGATGCGAACGCTTTGCACCGACTGGATGAGGCAGAGGGTGTCGCAGATGCGCTCTACGCACGGCGCGAGATCCAGTTGCAGTCAGATTTTGTTCATCGCTCTGTCCATGCCTGGTTCTGGCTGGGGGATGTGAGCGGCAAGCCAGACTGCGGAGCCCGGTGGCCATAACCAGATCACTCAAAAATTGGCGGAATCTGCGTGTGAGCGACCGCTGATTTCGGCCTTTGATGCTGCGTTTTTCAATGAATCGGCACAGCTTGCCGAAGCAATGTCGGATTTCAAAAATCCCAAAAAAAGACGCGCAGTTCGTCTTGTCATCGTATTGACGGACGCGGACCGCGGCGGCTATCACTCCCGCCAATCGTCCCGACGTCGCGCCCACACCAGGCAGACGAACGGACAAACACGGACGACTCGGACTAGTTTCAACACGCTGCTCCGGAAATGGATTTCGGACACGGATCGAGTCACTTAAAACCAAATCATGGTTCGGATCGGAAATGACCGGTTCGGGGATCATGAATGATCGCTGGTCAGGACTGGGAAGTTCTGTCGAGTATTCCTGAAGGAGGATCCAAAAGTGCACAAGGCCATCGGACTTATCACCTGTGCTTCGGTGATGGCTGTGTCGCTGTATTTATTCAGCGGCGGCGATCCGTCACGAACGCTGTCGGCGCAGACTGACTCCGAAAACGGAGAAGGCTACGGAGCTGTCGCCAGACGATTTCTTCAGGACGCTCGGGACCAGGCTGAGAAAGGCAACCTCGCGGAAGCCCGCCGCCTGGCCGGTACAGCAGCCTCGCTGTGCTCCGACTGGAGCGAAGCTGAGCAGTCACCGGATCAGTTTCTCAGATCTTTGAATGAGGCTCAGCACGGACTCGAATTCGATGCCTCTCAATCGGATCCGGACTTTGTTCAGGATTCTTCTCGACCGCTGAGATCGGCCGAGGTGAACCCGTTCGAAGAGGCGGTTGCCGACAACGAACCCGCTGAACAGCCCGCGACCGCCGCACCGCTGACCGGGAGTCAGCTCCTGAAGAAAAAGCAGGCGCAGCGACTTGTCAAAGAAGCTCGTTACGCACTCGCCAGCGGTGACACTGCTACTGCTCGTTCCCGCGCCCTGCAGGCTCGGCAATTAAACGCGTCATGGGGCCTGTGGGACGATCGTCCGGAACATGTCCTGGCAGATCTGGATAAGAAGTCCAAAACAGCAACATTTGTTGCTGGTGGACAAGGCAACGCGGCCGGGCCGGATGCCAACGCCGAAAAGACACATACAAATGAAGCATGGCAACAGGCCACGGAATTGTTGAGTCAGGCTCGCGCCGCGATGGACGCCGGGAAGCTGTCTGAAGCACAGCAGCTTGCCGACAGAGCAGCGAAATTTGATGTCGCTTACGGCATCTTCGAAGACAGTCCAACACTCGTGAGTCGCGACATTAAACGACTGGCGGCTTCTGGTTCAGCTGCGTTTCAGGCGTTTGCCTCAACATCCGGTAACGAAGTCCCGGAGGCCGATCAGGCCCGTCAATTGCTGCGAGAAGCGCGTGAAGCCCTGACGCAGGGACATCTGGACGAAGCCCGGGATAAAGCCAACCAGGCGGCTCGCCTGAACGTGACCTACAACGTACTGGATGATCGTCCGGAACTGGTGTTAAGCGATGTGGAATCTGCTCAGCATGGTCAGGGTGGAATTCAGACTCCCGCAGACAAACATTCAGGACTTGCGTCGCGGCAGGCTGGTACGGACCGGCCTGAGCAGCACGCGGCCATCGAAGGGTTTCTCGGCGACCAGGCTGAGCAATCAACCACGGATGCTCAGCAGCTGGCTCACCGCCACAACGCCCAGGCAGCCGATCCGAAAATGAATCATCAACGGGCAGTGGACGTCACGTCCGACGCCGGTGCAGCTTCGGACAATCCTTTTGGCTCGGCCACGCAGAATTCAGAATTTGTCACGGCAGATTTTCCTGTCATCGCTGCAGATGGCATGTCGGCCGACGAAGCGTATCGGCATGGAATTCAGTTACTTCAGCGAGGAGATCGTGCCGGTGCTAAACTGGCATTTGCTCAGGCATGGAAGAATGCGGGTGAACTGAGCAACATGCAGCGACGTCAGGTTCAGGATTTTCTGCAGGATCTGGCGACGGTTCGCAACAACGGTATCCAGCTGGCATCGGCTCAGGAGGAAGTTCCAGGGTTCCTTGATGCCACGGAAGATGCCGACGGAGCCACCGCAGAAACGGACCCGCTGACCGCAGCCACGCAGGCATCGGACGTGCAGTTTGACCGTCTGCGAACAGAAGTGATGAACAGTGTTTTCCGAGCAGAAAAGCTGAAGAACGAAAATCCGGATGAAGCCCTGCAGATCCTGGACAATGCCCTGGCGTCTGTCGAGGCAGCTCCTTTGAACAAGGAATCGCAGGAAACACTCGCCGGATACGTCCGCCGCAGTCAGGATACCATACGTGCGTATCGCCAGCAGATTGCTCCAAATCTTGAACGTGAAGCAAAAAATCGCAACGTTTTGGAAGACATCAAGCGGGAAACGGAAACAAAAATCCGCATTGAACAGGAATTTGCAGAACTGGTGGATCAGTACAACGGCCTGTTGAAAGAAAAACGCTTCGCCGAAGCAGAGCTGGTGGCGAAGAAGGCCAAAGATCTGAATGAAGGATCGCCGGAAGCAGAAATTATGGTGCAAAAGGCGAAGATGTATCGCCAGAACTATTTCAATCAGGACGTGCGTGACCGTAAGGCTGACAGCTTCACGCGGCAGCTGAACGATGTCGATCTCGCGTCCATTCTGCCCGCGGGTGAATACAACCATCCGGATGCAAAAGAGTGGAAGGACCTGACAGGTCGCCGCAAAAAGTGGGGTCGACCTGATAACCGCGAGCGGACGGAAAGTGAGTTGCAGATTGAAAGCAGTCTCCTACAAAAAGTTTCCCTGCATTTTCATGATGTGGCTTTGACCGAAGTGATTCGACATATCGCGACCGTGCATGGCATCAATATCGCCATGAAGACACGAGCGATCGAGACGGAAGGTCTCACAGCCAATCAGCTGGTAAGCATTGACGTTGACGGCATCACTCTGAAAAGTGCCCTCAATCTGCTGCTTGATCAGGCGGGCGGTCTGGTGTATTCCATCGAGAACGAAACGCTGATGATCAGCAATCGCCTTGAACAGGAGTCCAAACTTGAACTGGCCACATATCCGGTCGCTGATCTTGTTGTGCCATTGACGATGGCCGTTTCGAAAAGTGGTGGAGAAATGATTCCGATGGGCAGTGATCGTGCCTCGATGGGAAATGGTCTCTACCAGCTGGATGATCAACTCTCCGTCGGACTGGGCGGTGCCAAAGGTCGCCAGAGCGGTGGTACAGGATCGAATGCGAATAATGGCGTTGATTTTTCCGGACTCATCGATTTGATCACGACCTCCGTGGAACCCGGTTCCTGGGAGATGGACGGTGGGCATGCCACCATCGCAACCGAAGAGAATACGCTGAGTCTGGTGATTCGCCAGACGTCAGCGGTCCATGAACAGATTAGTGAACTGCTGCAACAGCTGCGGAAGCTCCAGGACCTGCAGGTGACCGTCGAAGTTCGATTCATCAGTGTCTCCGATAACTTCTTCGAACGCATCGGAGTGGACTTCGACTTCAACCTTCAGGACACACTTGGTGATCCGCCAGGTGCTCCGGCATTCGGCTCACGACAGTTGACATTCCCTGGCGGTTCGACCTCCGGAGGCGCTGCAGGTACGACAGGTGGCACAGGTGGTACTGCCGGCGGAACCGCTGGAGGCTCCACAGTCGACTTGCGTGGTGGTACTGGTGGTACTGGTGGCACTGGTGGTACGGGCGGCACTGCCGGGGCAACCGGCGGGACTGCAGGCACTGGTGGCGGCACTTCCGGGTCAACCACGCGAGGTTTGTTTGATAATATCAACCGGGTCAACACACCTCAGGACAACTGGGGGCGTGGCCAGGTGGCAGGTCTGTCCAATCCGGGCCAGTTCACTCAGGACTACGATATTCAGTTCCGTCAGGGTTCATTCCAGCTCGGTGTTCCTGACTTCGGTGGCTATACTCCGGATGCCGGGATCCAGGTGGGCATGGCTATCCTGAGTGACATTGAAGCCTTCTTCTTCATTCAGGCGGCTCAGGGTGATCGACGAGCGAACATCATGTTTGCTCCGAAGGTCACGCTGTACAACGGTCAAATGGCCACAATCTCCGACCAGACAACTCGGTACCTGGTCACCGGCCAGACGCCCGTTGTCGGTACAGGGTCAGTTGGTTTCTCAACCCAGATTACTGGTATTCCTGACGGGATTAACCTGCAGGTGATCGCTGTGATCTCCGCGGACCGTCGCTACGTCCGATTGTCACTTGCTCCAAACTTCCAGCAACTGATCGAAGTTCAGACATTCACTCAGGTGAATCTGGGCGGCGGAGCTGGATTGGGTGGCGGTGGTGGCGGCGGCTTTGGTGGTGGCGGTGGCGGGTTTGGTGGCGGCGGTGGTGGTATTGGTGGTGGAGGCGGTGCCGGCGGCGGCTTTGGTGGCGTCGGTGGCATCGGCGGCGGCTTCGGTGGTGGCGGTGGTGGTGCCGGTGGCGGTGGAGGCTTCGGCGGTGGCGGTGCTGGCGGCGGTGCTGGTGGTGCTGGTGGCACAGCCGGAGGAGCTGGTGGCGGTTCATCGCAGGGTACAGTCCAGTTGCCTGTGATTTCCCGCATCAGCGTATCCACCACGGTCAGTGTTCCTGACGGAGGCACAGTGCTTCTGGGTGGAATCAAACGACTGCGAGAAAGTCGCCGAATGAACGGTGTCCCAATTCTCAACAAGATTCCTTACGTCAGCCGCCTGTTCAAGAACAGCGGAGTAGGTCGGGAGACGGAAAGTATTATGTTGATGGTCACGCCACGTATCATCATCCAGGAAGAAGAAGAAGAGAACGTCATCGGAACTGCCGCTCAATAAACGGCGGGCTGAACAAGGTCGGTACCGGGAGTCTTGATTCCCGGTACCAGTGTTCCGAATCAGGTGCGGTCTGATCGGAACGCCATGGCTGAAAGCAGTCTTTCGTGCTCACTGCAGTTGAGCAGTTTCGGGGTCTGAGCCGTCGCGAAGTGCGGGTTTCGCGACGGCTCTTCTCTTGCGCTTCAAGACAATAAACAAACCATGCGAATCATTCGGGACAACTTCCCATTCATCAGGTTCCTCCTGTAACTCACGGACCTGATCAATCGATTTGATTTCGCTGTAATGATGACCGGTGTCGATCACAATATAGTCGGTGTCGGACGGCACTCCAGGCTGATAATTGTTGACCGCCCGCGGATATCCGCTGTAGTCATACGATCGCTCAAAGTGCGTGAGGCGCGTGTGGACATAGTCCGTCGAAGCAATTCGCGCGTCTTTCGGAAGCGTTGCCAGAATCTTTTCAAATTCGGCCGCGCGTTCCCC
>JAGQQS010001212.1 GCA_020426105.1 Planctomycetaceae bacterium | reverse complement strand
CATGTCATCGGCTACCGTTCCTGCGAAAATGAACCGGGCAAGCTGGAGATCGACCCTGAAGGAGCGGAAATCGTCCGTCGTATTTTCGACAAATTCGAGGAACTCGGCTCTGCTGGTGCCGTCACCCGTCACTTGAGCGATCTCGGTATTCGGCTGCCGGTATATCGCACACGTGCGGACAAGCTCCGGGGTGGCAATTTCTTCACCAAGCAGAAAGTGATCGGCATTCTCCGCAACTCCATCTATAACCGTCCAAAAAGCTCCCCGAAAGAGACCGTCGTCGGGCTCCCAACAAAGCAGTTAACAGCCGCAGATGGCGAGGACTCGCGCGGAAATGTCCCAAAGGGTTTTAGTGCTCAGCAGTGTTTTGCCGCTCCGCGATTTGGGACTTCAAAAAGAATAACAACTTGCTTCGTTTCGTCGGAACCGCACGGACTCAAGCATAGTCTGAGTTCTGCCCGATCGCACCGTATTATTATTATTTAACTTTCTCCAATGCCAATACGCCGAACGTGACGCCTTGGGTGCCGCCGACGAACGTTCGAACCTGAGCCAGGCATCCATTGGCAGCGTACTCAAGGCGTTCGACGGAGTAGTGCGCTCCGCCGCTTCGGCCCATGCTGAAACCGTTTCCAGCGAGATGCCAGCTCCCAGCAGGGTTGATTGAAAGGCTCGGATTGCGGCAGGACAGATTGCCGTGATAGCGTTTTAGTCCTTTGTCGTTGATCTCAAATTCGATCGAGCCAGTAAGTACTCGCAGTCCTCGTAAGTCCTGTTTCACCTTCGACGTCAGCACCCCCAACTCCTCATCTGAAAGCGTCTTGCCTTGCGCAATTGCCGCACGCTTGTAATAGTTCAGCATCAACGTTTCCGCAATCTCACGAGCTTCTTTGTCGGGAACCGTGACCCAGGTTCCGAGCAAATCGTCTTCGGGTGATTCAGGCACGTGCTTGTTCAATTCAGCCAATAGCTCGCGAGCACGATCGCGGTCTTCCGGTTTGTACAAATCAAGTTCTGGTGGATCGCCAGCCTGTGCAGTCGATGGATGAGGCGACTGGTCGGCCACTTGCAGCGGATTCTTGTTGCCATCGGTTTGAGAACCGGGTTTGTTTCTCGGCGAGGGCCGCTTTCCTTGCATACTCGAGTTGTTTACGTCGGCCGCTTTGGTGCTCGACGGGCTGGCGATTTCCGGAGTGATCGCAGAGTTGTCTCCGGCGATCCGGAGCCTGGCGGCGGCAAGCAGTGCTTCGGTGACCTGAACGGGCTCTCGTGCGCTGTCCGCTTCGCTGACAGGTACGCCAGTCAAACTGAGATGGTACTGAACCTGATCACAATTCAATTCTGGCTGATCCAGCAAGACAGCTTCGACGGCCATTTGAGGATGATGTGCTGGCGGGCGCTCGGCAAACAAATCTGCGATCTTTGAGTCGTACCTGGCGTGGATGGGCAATTCCTTAGTCGTCTTGAACTTCCGTTTGTAACTGCCATACAGCACCGGAACCTGAGCACCACCTGAAATGGGACCGAACAGATCGATGCGCTGGTCGCAGAGTGGATAGCATTTCACCGGCTCTGGCTTACCATCATCGACGAGCAAGACCGTGCCCACAGGAATTTTCACATGCATCGGTCCGGCGGGAGCAGTTTCACTACGCGTGAGCGTGATGATAACGCGACCGTCCAGACCTTTTCGTCCAGCGACCGTCACTACGTCTGCATCCAGCGCTTCAACAAGCGTTAGTGTGTCGCGTTCCACGGCGTTGCTGGCACCGCCGGCAGTACTGGCGACATCGGTCCCACTGGCATCGCCGGCCACTTTGCCCGTTGTGGCGACTTTCTCATCCATTGCCAGTTCAAACTTCGCTCTCTCCAGCAGGTGCTGTCCCATTTTGAGATGATCGATCGTTGGGTTCCACGCGTTCCGGCGTTCAAATATCTTCGCGCGAGCAGGGCTGAGTGCCCTTTTCATGTTCGTAGTCATGCGATTCAAGAAGATGTTCTTCACAGCAGTTTGAAATGTGCTGAGTTTCAAATCGGGACGATTGGTCAGCCATAAAGCAGCGGCCTGGCTCATTACAACATCATTTTTGAACTTCACAGACGTTGGAATCGTCATAATATTTGCAGCCAGCGGATCAAAGCCAGCAACAGTAATCGGCGAGTGTCCGACGTGAATGATTTTTGTCCCCGAGTTTTCTGCGAGGTAAGATTCGATCACGGGTATTTCCTGCTCCCAATTCATCGGAATCGCTGGGAAGTCGCCTACGGAGCAAAAACTACTTTCCGCTTGCCTCCACTTGTTCATTGGGAGCAGTGCTCCGCGTTTTTTGGTTGCAAGGTAGAGGCGCCCAACCTGCGGGTGCTTATCCAGTTGAACCCAGATACCGCTGGCGATGCGAATCCTGGGAGTGATTGCCAAGCCATCTGATGATACGATGATTTGTAAAGAGTCGTGCGCATAATCCTCCGTTCGAACGCGAATAACGCCTTGCTCCAGCGCCTCATGAAAGCTCATCTCCTCTGCGTCGGGCCAAATGATGCCACGCAGATAATCGATGTCCTCCGGGTTCATACGATCGAAAGACACATTCAACTCAGATCCGTCCTCGCGTTGCAGCAGAGCCTGACCAGTGCCATGCTCCAACAGCTTCGCTGAAACAACTTGTCCGGCCGAAATGCGCCACATGCGAAAGCCGGGAAGTTTTTCAACGGTCGAAGGAGTTGCAGGATTGGGAGAGGCATCCGACATGGCGATTGACAGATCGGACTCCGCGACAGCGGCTGGTGCTTCTTCGTCCAGGTATTCTGAAGTGGTATCGTCCATCGACGGCGGCTCCGTTTTCTGAACGATATTGTCGGCTCTTGCTGGTTCGAGTTCGGCGGCTGGCGTCGCGTGAAGTGGTTCACGTTCAGGCGCAGTGTTCGTTGCTGCATTCCGTTCTCCGCGCTCTTCTGTTGCTTCGCGAGAAGCATTGGTTGCTCGAGCGAGTTGTTGATCACTCGAACCAAAGTTGCGGAAGAATAACCAGCTTGCGGCCACAGCCGCCGCCATTCCCAATCCGGCAAAGACGAGCGGCAATTTGGGCAGTCCGCTGAATAGCGGCGTGGATGCCTGAGACAGCGGACTCGCTTCAGGTGCGACCTGTCGGAAGTTGAGCAATTGAGAGACCTGAAAGGCAACTGTACCGAAGAAGACGGTATCCTGTTTCCCCAACTTCGCCCGACTGATATTGTTCTCCATCTGGCCGACGGCGGTTCCGTTGGTCGATCCCAGGTCCTCAAGCAGGATCTGGTTCCCGGCGATGATCAGCCGTGCATGGTGATTTGAAACACTTGAATCTTCGAGCACAATCGAGTTGTCGTCGGCTCGACCGATCGTAATGATCTTCGTTGCACGTTTCCTGGGGGAAGCACCGTCGGGACGTTTCGGAGACTGTGCGGCCCGTTGGCGGTGAATGATCTCTTTGGGCCAGGGCATCGCCAACGACGTTCCCAGAGTGATTCGGTGGGACGTGGAAACGACCATTGAACCTTCGAGTCGTTTTGCATTAACGAACGTCCCATTCGTTGATCCAAGATCGGTCAGAGTCAGCCGTCCGTCGTTCACCGTCAGTCGGCAGTGCTTTCCGGACACAATCTTGTTCGGTACGACAACATCACAACTGACGTCAGATCCAATCGTCCAGGTTTTGGTGTTCATGGCTCAACCTTTCAAACCGAGTGACTGCGTCGCTTGCGGTATCAGTTCCAAATCGAAGCGTGATATGCGACGCCACGAGCTGCCGTTGATGGCTGCTAAAGAATCTCATGGTAAATTGAACAACTGGAATCGATGTCTGATTCACTACTCAATACTCGCTGGTTTGGCATCCGGCCTATTCATTTGCATTGAGGGAAAGAATGCGAATGCGCGAGTCGGCATAGTCGCCAGCAACGATGACTCGATTGTCCAGAGTTACTGCCAATTCCGGAGGATCGTGATTCGCTTCGACGTGGAACTCGTCCAACTCACCAACTAACTCACCGGACGGAAATTCCCAGACCGCGACACGGCCATTGTGATCCGTTGAAACGATTTGCTTTCCGTCTCTGGTGAAAGCAAAATTGCAACCGTACTCATGACCGCGATTCGTCGCTTGCGCAGAATCCGGATCCAGCAGATGCAGAATCTTTCCGGATTCGGTGTCGAAGAAGGCGCCCATGTACTCCCGCGACTTCGTGCTGGCTGCGGCATATTTTGAGTCCGGCGAGAAAACCAGCGGGCCGCGAATTCGCACCAGTTTCTCAAAGGTGAACCGACTCCCAAGCTCGAATGGCGCGTTCTGTAACTGGATTTCGTGACG